>NZ_JBEPFC010000026.1:0-57358 GCF_040301705.1 Streptomyces sp. NPDC000151
GCCGCGCTGATCGCCGGCGCCCCGGCGCTGCCGCTCGCGCAGCCGCGCAACGTCATCGGCGGCCACCTGCTCGGGGCCACCGCCGGCTTCGCCGTGGTGGCCGTCGCGGGGCCCGGCGTCTGGAGCGCGGCCGCGGCCGGCGCGCTGGCGTTCGGGGCGACGTCCCTGGCCCGCGCGCCGCACTCGCCCGGCGTCGCCACGTCCGTGATCGTCGGCTTCGAGGGGCCCGACCCGCTGGCGTTCCTGCCCCTGCTGGTGGCGGCCACCGTGCTCCTCACCCTGGTCGGCCTGTGCCTGCACCGCCTGACCGGCCGCCGCTATCCGATGTACTGGTGGTGACGCGCCGCCCCGAGTACAGACCGCGTGTGCCCGAGTACAGGACGCGTGTGTCCGTGCGCTTGCCGCTACCCCATGACGTGAACGTCACATGAAGCGCGGGCGCCGGATCTCCGAGCGTCCGGTGGCGGGCGGGCCACGCCGGACGCCCGGGTGATCCCTGTGCGGAGATCGGCGACGCACGTTGTGGTCATGTTCACGCACAGTCCACCCCCGGTGCGAAACATCCCCGGTGAGGGGGCGGCCGGCCCGCCCCGACACCACCGCGTCCGCACTCGGGGAGTCCGCGCATGTCCCGCACACGGTCCGCCGCCGCCACCCTCGACCGCCGTACCTTCCTCGCCGCCACCGGAGTGGCCGGCGCCGCCGCCGGTGCCGGGCTGACCCTCGGGTTGAGCGGCGGGCAGGCCACCGCCGTGCCCACCCGGCCCACCGGGCCCGCGCCCTTCGCGCCGCAGCCGGTCGCCGCGCCCGCCGTGCCGCCCGTGCCGTTCCGCCGCGGCACCACCCTCGACTCCGTCGCCACCCCGCGCGGCACCACCGGCTACCGCCGCCTCGGCGACGGCCCGGCCTGGTCCCGCGTCGTCCGTACCGAGCTGGCCGCCGCCCGCTCGGGCCGGGACGAGCGGCGCACCACGCTCGCGTCCTTCGCCCAGTTCACCGATCTGCACTTGGTCGACGTGCAGAGCCCGCTGCGGTACGAGTACCTCCGCGCGCAGACCGCGAGCGCCTGGCGCCCGCAGGAGGCGCTGTCGGTGGCCGGCATGGTCTCGCTCATCGAGCGGGTCAACGCGCTCAAGGGCGGCCCGGCCACCGGCTCCCCGCTCGGCTTCGTCATGACCACCGGCGACAACACCGACAACAACTCCAAGATCGAACTGGAGTGGTTCCTCGGCGCGATGAGCGGCGGCCGCATCGTCCCGAACACCGGCGACCCGCGGCACTACGAAGGCGTGCAGGACAGCGGCCTGAAGCTGTACTGGCAGCCGGGCAGCGACCTGCGGGACGCCGACAAGCAGCTGGGCTTCCCGCGGCTGCCCGGCTTCCTGGACGCCGCGCTGCGCACCGTGCACAGTCCCGGGCTGGACATCCCCTGGTACACCACCGTCGGCAACCACGACCAGCTGCCCGGCGGCTGCTACGCGCCCGGCGACTCGTACTGGACGGAGGTCGCGACCGGCGGCCGGAAGCTGGAGACGCTGCCGGCGGACCAGGCGAAGCGGGTCTGGACGGCCGTGAAGAAGGGCCTGGACCCCACGGGCGCCGACTTCAAGGCGCTGATGCAGGCGAACCGCCGGCACACCCGGCAGGTGACGCCGGACCCGCGCCGTGCGCCGTTCACCCGCGCCGAGTACGTACGCGCCCACCTCGACCCCGCCCACACCGGCGCGGGCCCGCACGGCCACGGCTTCACCGACGCCAACCTCCACGACGACCGGCTGTACTACACCTTCCCGGTGTCCGACGACGTGATCGGCATCAGCCTGGACACCACCGACCCCGGCGGCCACTACACCGGCTCCGTCGGCACCGCCCAGCTGCGCTGGCTGGAGCGGCAGTTGAAGGAGCACAAGGACTCCTACGTCCTGGTCTTCAGCCACCACACCAGCAAGACCATGGACAACACCCGCCCGGACCCGGCCCGGCCCGACGAGGGCCGCCACGGGGGCGAGGAGCTGGTAAGGCTGCTGTCCGGCCACCGCAACGTTCTGGCCTGGATCAACGGCCACAGCCACAAGAACGACATCACCCCGCACGACGGCTTCTGGGAGGTCTCCACCGCCTCCCACATCGACTTCCCGCAGCTCGCGCGCGTGATCGAGGTGGTGGACAACCATGACGGGACGCTGTCGCTCTTCACCACGCTCGTGGAGTCCGCGGCGCCGCACCGCACCGACTTCCACGACCTCTCGCAGACCGGCCTGTCCGCCCTCTACCGGGAGCTTTCCTTCAACGCGCCGCAGGCCCGCACCGACCTGGCGGGGCAGCCGGGCGACCGCAACACCGAACTGCTGGTGAAGCGTGGCTGATTGACGCTCAACCCCGGCCGGCCCCTCAACTCCGGGCCGGGGTGCGCGGTCCCCTCCCCCGACCGCAGTCAGCAGCAGGCGCCGCGCGCGCCGCAGCGAGGGGGAACGACGATGAGAACACGGACCGCACTGGCCGGGGCCCTGGCCGCAGCCATCACGGGTACGGCACTGCTCACCGCGCCCGCGGCCACCGCCGCCGGACCGGGCCACGACGGCCACGCGCGTACCAGGGCCGCCATGGAAGCCCAGGTCGCCAAGGGCGTCCCGGGCATGATCGGCCAGGTCGCCGAGGGGCGCCGGGTCTGGAAGGCCACCGCCGGCGTCGGCAACCTCGACACCGGCGAGCCGCGCGGCGCCGCCGACGCCTTCCGCGTCGGCAGCATCACCAAGACCTTCGTGGCCACCGTCCTGCTCCAGCTGGAGGCGGAGGGCCGGCTCGACCTGGACGACCCGGTCGAGGAGTGGCTGCCGGGCGTCGTTCACGGGCACGGCCACGACGGCAGCCGCATCACGCTGCGGCAGCTGCTCAACCACACCAGCGGCGTCCGCGAGATCTTCGAGGAGAAGGAGTTCCGCGACAAGGTGACCGGGCCCGGCTTCCTGAAGCACCGCTACGACACCTGGACGCCCCGGCAGCTCGTCCGCCTCGCCATGAAGGGAAAGCCCACCTTCGAGCCGGGCACGTCCTGGAGCTACTCCAACACCAACTACGTACTGGCCGGCATGGTCGTCGAGAAGGCGACCGGAAAGCCGTACGGCACCGAGGTCCAGCGGCGCATCCTCGAACCACTCGGCCTGCGCCACACCGTCGTGCCCGGCACCGATTCGCGGATGCCCGGGCCGCACGGCATCGCGTACTCCAAGCTGCTGGTGGAGAAGCCGGGGCCGAAGATCTACGACGCCACCGAGCTGAACCCCTCGCTCGGGGGTTCCGCCGGCGAGATGATCTCCACGGCCGGGGACCTCAACCGCTTCTACGCGGCGGTGCTGCGCGGAAAGCTTTTCCCGCAGCGGCAGTTGAAGGAGATGCTGACCACCGTCCCGGTCGGCGCGCAGGCGCCCGGCATCCGGTACGGGCTGGGCCTGATGACCCAGAAGCTGTCCTGCGGGGTCCGGCTCTACGGCCACGGCGGCGGCATCCACGGCTCGACCTCGGAGGCCGTCAGCACCCGCGACGGCCGGCACGCCGCGGCGTTCAACTCCAACGCGGACTGGACCGGCGACGGCGAGCAGGTGGTCGAGGCGGAGTTCTGCGGCGGCAAGTGAGCCGGGGAACGTACTCCTGAAACGCGCGCGGGGGCGGGTCCGGCACCGGACCCGCCCCTCCGCTGCTCCACGAGCGGGCGCTACTTCGGCAGCACCGCCACGTACGCGCTCGGCTCCCGGTCCGCCGCCGCCATCAGGGCGGTCCGCACCACCACCGCCTGCTGCTCGGGGGCCTCGCGCAGCTTCTTCGGCGTCACCTGCACGACCGTGATGCCGAGGCGCTCCAGCCGCTCACGGGTGCGGGTGTGCTCCGGCCACAGCGTCTGGTCGGCGTACTTCGGGGACCGCGCGTCGATCGTCAGCGCCACCGCCTGCACCGGCCAGAACGCGTCCACGCCGCCGAGGTACGGGCCGCCCGGCAGCCGCAGGTCCACGTTCCACACCGGGTCCGGCAGCCGGTACTCGCGCACCAGCGCGTACAGCAGGCCCTCGGCGAGCGCCCGGCCCTCCGCCAGCAGGCCGTCCACCGCGTCCATCACCTGCGGCCTGCCCAGCAGCCGCGCCCGGCTCAGCTCCCGCACCACGGCCGTCGGGTCGCAGTGCCCGCCGCGCACCGCCTCGGACAGCAGCCGGCGGATCGCCGTCGGCCCGCCGACCGCCTCCAGCGCGGTCATCTCCGCTTCCCCCATTCCGGCCCTGGTGGTCTGCGGGCCGGTCAGCCGGGCCACCGCGTCGGCCAGCGCTCTGGGGACCGGGGCCACCGGCAGGCCGGTGACCGCCACCGCGGGCGGCGGCGTCTGGGCCCGTACGACCTGCGCGAAGCCCGCCGAGCGCAGCCGCCGCGAGCGCGGCACGAGCACCTCGATGCGGTCCAGGGAGAGCAGCGGGGGAGCCGAGGAGAAGCGGTGCAGGGCGAGCGCCGCCAGCCCGGTGATCATCGCCTCGGGTTCGTGGCGGTCGGCGCCGCCGCCCTGGGCCGGCACGGCCGGTTCGCCGTCCGGGTTCGTGGCGGCCGCCGGCGTGCGCCGGGCCGCGTACAGCAGGACGGCGTGCAGCCGCTCCTCGCTGGTGGGCGGGCCGGGGTGGAGCAGGTGGACGCCCGGCAGGATCTGCTGCCAGGGGCCGCCGGGCCGGCAGCGCTCGGCGAGGTCGGACGGCGCGATGCCGTGCTCGCGCAACTGCCGGGACGTGAGGACACGGTGGCGTACATCGGCGAGGTGGTGGAGCGGGCGGGGCGAGAGCGGGGTGTTGTGGTTCATGCCCCCGCCATTCCCGCGCCCGCGCCGCCCCCTAACCGCTGTTACCGATCCGTCGACGTTTCCGCACAAGCACGGCCTAAAGTACGGGCGTTCGACGGCCGATAAGTGCTGGTCCTACTGAGGGTTACGGCTTCGCGCCGATGTTTGCGTCACAAGCCTGTGCCCGCAGCGCCCGCGCGAGGTCGTCCCGCGACTCCGACACCAGCCGGCGCAGCGCGGGCGGCGCGTCCGCGTGCCCGATGAGCCAGGCGTCGGCCGCGTCCAGCGTCTCCTGACTGCTCTGCAGCGCCGGGAAGAGGCCGCGGACCACGGCCATCCCGATCTCGATCGATCGCTCCTGCCAGAGCCGCCCGATCTCCTCGAAGTACTTCGGCGCGTACGGGGCCAGCAGGTCGCGCTGCCCGGCCTGGTCGAAGCCCGAAATCGTGGCCTCCACCAGGGCGTTGGAGAGCGCGTCGGACTCCACCACGTCCGCCCAGGCGCGCGCCTTGACCGCGGCGTCGGGACGGGCGGCCAGGCAGCGTACGTGGTGGCGCTTGCCGGACGCGGTGTCGTCGCGGGCCAGTTCGGCGTCGATGCGCCGCGCGTCGGCGGCGCCGTGCGAGGCCAGCGGCTCCAGGAACGCCCAGCGCAGCTCCTGGTCCACGCCCAGGCCGTCGATCTTCGCGGTGCCGTCCAGCAGGCCGCCCAGCAGCTGCAGGTCGGCCTCGGTGGAGGCGACGGAGGCGAAGAAGCGGGCCCAGGTGAGCTGGTGGCCGCTGCCGGGCTCGGCGACGCGCAGCTCGTGCAGGGCGCCCTGGGCCAGCTGCTGAGCGCCGAACTGCCGCCAGTCGGGCGCCGCGTAGTGGTGCAGCGCGGTGCGGGCCTGGGCGTGCAGCGTCTGCAGCACGCCGATGTCGGACTCCCGCCCGGCGAACCGCAGCACGATGTCGAGGTAGTCGCGGGCCGGCATCAGCCCGTCGCGGGTCAGGCCCCACAGCGCGGACCAGCACAGGGCGCGCGCCATCGGATCGGCGATCTCGCCGAGGTGGCCGCGCAGGGTGGCCAGCGACCGCTCATCGAAGCGGACCTTGCAGTACGTCAGGTCCTCGTCGTTGACCAGGACCAGGTCGGGCCGCTCGGCCCCGGCCAGCTCCGCGACGACCGTGCGCTGCCCGGAGACGTCCAGCTCGGCGCGCGCGTACCGGACCAGCGAGCCGTCAGCGCCCTGGCGGCGGTACAGGCCGACCGCGACCCGGTGCGGCCGCAGCTCGGGCCGCGCGGGGGAGGCTTCCTGCAGGACGGCCAGCTCGGTGATGCGGTCCTGGGCGTCGTAGGTGAGCTGCGGGGTGAGCGCGTTGACGCCGGCCGTCTGCAGCCAGGAGCGGGACCAGGCGGCCAGGTCGCGGCCCGAGGTCTCCTCCAGCGCGGTCAGCAGGTCGGTCAGCGTGGTGTTGCCGTACTCGTGGCGCTTGAAGTAGCGCCGCGCCCCGTCCAGGAAGGCGTCCCGCCCGACATACGCCACCAGCTGCTTGAGCACCGACGCACCCTTGGCGTAGGTGATCCCGTCGAAGTTGAGCTTGGCGTCCTCCAGATCGCGGATGTCGGCCGTGATCGGGTGCGTCGAGGGCAGCTGGTCGGCACGGTACGCCCACGCCTTCCGCCCGTTGGCGAAGGTGATCCAGCCGTTGCTGAACCGGGTCGCCTCCACCAGCGACAGGGCGCCCATGAAGTCCGCGAAGGACTCCTTGAGCCACAGGTCGTCCCACCACTCCATGGTGACGAGGTCCCCGAACCACATGTGGGCCATCTCGTGCAGGATCACATTGGCCCGGCGCTCGTACGACGCCTGCGTCACCTTCCCCCGGAAGATGAACTCCTCGCGGAACGTCACACAGCCCGGGTTCTCCATCGCGCCGATGTTGTACTCGGGCACGAACGCCTGGTCGTACTTCCCGAAGGGGTACGGGTAGTCGAAGTGGTCGTGGAAGAAGTCCAGGCCCTGCTTGGTGACGGTGAAGACGTCGTCGGCGTCGAAGTGGCGGGCCAGCCCCTTGCGGCAGAGCGCGCCGAGCGGGACCTCCAGCTCGGTGCCGTCGGCGAACGTACGCCGGTAGGTGTCGGAGACGTAGTGGTACGGGCCGGCGACCACGGCCGTGATGTACGTGGAGATGGGCTTCGTACGGGCGAAACGGTGCACCCCGCCGTCGCCGGTGCCCTCTTCCGCGCCGTTGCTGAGCACGACCCAGCCTTCGGGCGCGGTCACCTCGAACTCGAAAGGCGCTTTCAGATCGGGCTGTTCGAAGTTCGCGAAGACCCGGCGGGCGTCGGCCGGCTCGTACTGCGTGTAGAGGTAGACCTCGCCGTCCTCGGGGTCGACGAAGCGGTGCAGGCCCTCGCCGGTGCGGCTGTAGGCGCACTGCGCGTCAACGACGAGGACGTTCTCCACCGCCAGGTCCGGCAGGGTGATGCGGGCGCCGTCGAAGACGGCCGCCGGGTCCAGCTCGCGGCCGTTCAGGGTCACGCGGCTGACCTCGGGCGCGATGAGGTCGGCGAAGGTGTCGGCGCCCGGCTGCGAGCTGCGGAAACGGATGGTGGTGACGGACCGGAAGGTACGGGCCGCCGCCCCCTCGGCCACCGCTGACCGCAGGTCCAGCGCCACCTCGTACCCGTCGACGGCCAGCAGCCGGGCCCGCTCACGGGCCTCGTCTCGGGACAGATTCTCACCGGGCACGACGTGACTCCTTCGTCTTCGTTCTCGTCTTCGTGGCGATCTCTTCGTCTCGCATATCGAACACTGGGAATCATGGCACGGCGCGCGTGGGTTGAACCGGCTACCGACCCTCTCGGCAGACCTCAAGGAGAGACCGTGTCCGACACCGGTAAGACCCCGGCAGACTTCTGGTTCGACCCGCTGTGCCCCTGGGCCTGGCTGACCTCCCGCTGGATGCTCGAAGTGGAGAAGGTGCGGCCGGTCGAGGTGCGCTGGCACGTGATGAGCCTCGCGGTGCTCAACGAGGACAAGCTCGACGACCTGCCGGAGCAGTACCAGGAAATGATGCGGACCGAGGCGTGGGCCCCGGTCCGGGTCTGCATCGCGGCGGAGGAGAAGTACGGCAGCGAGGTCCTGGCCCCGCTGTACACCGCGCTCGGCACCCGTTTCCACAACCAGGGGCTGCCGCGCACCCGCGAGACGATCCTCGCGGCGCTGGAGGAGGCGGGGCTGCCCGCCGAGCTGGCGGACGCCGCCGACACCGACGCGCACGACGAGCGGCTGCGCGCCTCGCACAAGGAGGGCATCGACCTGGTCGGCCAGGAGGTCGGCACCCCGGTGATCGCCGTGCCCGGCTCCGACGGCGAGCAGATCGCCTTCTTCGGCCCGGTCGTCACCCCGGCCCCGAAGGGCGAACAGGCCGCCAAGCTCTGGGACGGCACCCTGGCGGTCGCCTCCATCCCGGGCTTCTACGAAATCAAGCGCACCCGCACGGCGGCCCCGAGCTTCGACTGATCCCGCTTTCCGTCGCCGTACAGAAAACCCCCGCGAGTCACGTCCTCGCGGGGGTTTCCCTTTATCCGCCTGCCGAGTGAAGGTTGAGAAGACGATCACGAGGCAGGACGATTACCGGCGCTCCGGCGCCTACGGCGCCAGGAGCAGGTTGTGCGCGCGCTCCTTCGCGGACGCGTACCGCTTGGCGACGTCCTGCCAGTTGACGACGCGCCACATGGCCTCGATGAAGTCGACCTTCTGGTTCTTGTACTGGAGGTAGAAGGCGTGCTCCCAGGCGTCGAAGACCAGGATCGGGACCGAGCCCTGGCCGACGTTGCCCTGGTGGTCGTAGATCTGCTCGACGATGAGGCGGCCGGTGACCGGCTCGTAGGCGAGGACGCCCCAGCCGCTGCCCTGGGTGGTGGCGGAGGCCTTGGTGAGCTGCGCCTTGAACTTGTCGAAGGAGCCGAAGCTCTCCGCGATCGCGTCGGCGAGCTCGCCCACGCCGTCCTTCTCCAGCGGCTCGCCGCCGCCGTCACCGGTCATGTTGTGCCAGTAGATGCTGTGCAGGATGTGGCCGGAGAGGTGGAAGGCCAGGTTCTTCTCCAGGCCGTTGATCGAGCCCCACTGGTCCTTGTCGCGGGCCTCGGCGAGCTGCTCGAGGGTGTCGTTGGCGCCCTTCACGTAAGCCGCGTGGTGCTTGTCGTGGTGCAGCTCGATGATCTCGGGGCTGATGACGGGCGCCAGCGCCGAGTAGTCGTAGGGGAGTTCAGGAAGTGTGTAGGTCGCCATGTGCGCCGAGCCTCCAAGCTGCTCAAAAGCAGTAGTTGCAATTAAGTTGCAAGAGCAGGCTAACAGCAGGAACGCGGGGAAGCCGGGTAAGGGGCGGGGTCCCGGTCCCAAAGACGGAGGCGGGGCGGGACCCCGGTAGGAGTCCCGCCCCGCCTCAAGGGGAAGCGCCGCGCTCAGTCGCGGGCGCGCGCCTTCTGCCGTACGAGACCGATCGCGGCCAGCACCAGCCCGAAGCCGCCGGTGAAGTACAGCTGCACTCGCTGCGCCTCGTCCCGCAGCATCAGCAGCAGCACGGCCGCGATGCCGGCCAGCGCCACCCAGGTGAGGAACGGGAACGCCCACATCCGCACGACCAGCCGCTCCGGCGCCTCCCGCTCCAGCCGGCGGCGCATCCGCAGCTGGGCCACGCAGATGAAGCCCCAGACCACCAGCACGGCCGCGCCGACCATGTTCAGCAGCCACTGGAAGACCGTGTCCGGCCACAGGATGCTGAACACCACGGTGAGGAAGCCGAAGCCCGAGCAGAGCAGCACGGCGAAGCGCGGCACGCCGCCGCTGACCCTGCTCAGGAACTTCGGGCCCTGGCCGCGGGAGGTGAGCGAGTACGCCATCCGGGACGCGCCGTAGATGTTGGCGTTCATCGCGGAGAGCAGCGCGACCAGGATGACCACGTTCATGATCTGGCCGGCCGCCGGGATCTCCAGGTAGTCCAGGACCGCGACGTACGGGCCGGTCTTGGCGATCTCCGGCGCGCTCCACGGGATGACGGTGACGATGATCGCCATCGAGCCGACGTAGAAGAGGGCGATCCGCCACATCGCGGTGCGCACCGCGCGCGCCACGCCGCGCACCGGGTCCTTGGACTCGGCGGCCGCGATGGTCACCGTCTCCAGGCCGCCGTACGCGAAGACCGAGGCGAGCAGGCCGACCATCAGGCCGTCCGTGCCCTTGGGCAGGAAGCCGCCGTCACCGGTGAGGTGCGTGGCGCCGGGTGCGTCCGTACCGGGCAGCAGGCCGAGGATGGCGAGCAGGCCGAGGATCAGGAAGAGGCCGATCGCGGCGACCTTGAGCGTGGCGAACCAGAACTCGAACTCGCCGAAGTTGGCGACCGCGGCGAGGTTGGTGCCGCAGAAGATCACCATGAAGAGGAGGACCCACATCCACGGCTCGCTGCCGGGGAACCAGCTCACCATGATGTCGGCGGCGCCCAGCGCCTCGGCGGCGACGGCCACGCACAGCAGCGCGGTGAACATCCAGCCCGCGGTGAAGCCGGCCCAGGAGCCGATCGACCGCTCGGCGTGCACGGAGAAGGAGCCGGAGGCGGGGTTGGCCGCGGACATCTCGCCCAGCATGCGCATGATCAACATGACCAGGCAGCCGGATATGGCGTACGCGATGACGATGGAGGGCCCGGCCGCCGCGATGCCCTCGCGGGAGCCGACGAAGAGCCCGGCACCGATCACGCCGCCCAGCGCGATCATCGAGAGGTGGCGTTGCTTGAGCCCGTTGGACAGCGGGGTGCCGCCGTCCGGTCCGGCGCCCGCGGCCTGGTCGGCCGGCCCGCGCTCGGGCGCAGTGGACGAAGGTGTCCGATTCATGGTCGTACCTGTCCCAAGATGTGAGAGCGGAGCTGACGCAATTCCAATTTGAGCCCGCTCAGTTTGGGCGGGGCGTCCGCTCAGGACAACAGTCGTGCACTTGTTGTTCGATATTCAGACTGAATCGTGACCGACCGCGTCCGAGGCGTGATCGACAGCGACGGAGGGTGACCGGCGTCTCACCCGCGGGCATTGGTCAGGCCGACGCCCGGCGCCGGTCCCGCACCTCGCGCGCGCCCGCGATCAGCAGTACCAGCGCGGTCGCGCCGGCCGACCACAGCAGCTGCGGGCGGGCCGTCGCGTCGGTCAGCATCAGCACGATCACGGCCGCCATGCCGGCCAGCGCCACCCAGGTGAGCCAGGGGAAACCCCACATACGGAGAGTGAGCTTCTCGGGCGCCTCGCGCTCCAGCCGGCGGCGCAGCCGCAGCTGCGAGACGGCGATCAGGCCCCAGACGAAGAGCAGTACCGCACCGACGGCGTTGAGCAGATAGAGGAAGACTGAATCCGGCCACTTCAGATTGAGCAGGACCGAGATGAAGCCGAAGGCGACCGAGGCCAGTACGGCCCGGCGCGGCACCCCGCCGCCCGACACCTTCAGCAGCCCACGCGGCGCCTCGCCCCGCTCGGCCAGCGAGAACACCATCCGCGAGGAGCCGTACAGGTTGGCGTTCAGCGCGGAGAGCAGCGCCACGAAGACCACCACGTTCATGATCTGGCCCGCGCCCGGCACCCCCAGCCGGTCCAGCACCGCCACGTACGGGCTCTTCCCCGGCTCGATCGAGGACCAGGGCAGAAGGGTGACGATGACCAGCATCGAGCCGACGTAGAAGAACAGGATCCGCCAGACCGCGCTGCGCACCGCGCGGCCCACCGCGCGCGCCGGGTCGTCGGACTCGGCCGCCGCGATCGTCACGACCTCCAGCCCGCCGAACGCGAACACCACGGCCAGCACCCCGGAGACCACCCCGGACCAGCCGTTGGGCAGGAACCCGCCGTCGCCGGTGAGGTGCGCCAGGCCCACCGGGTCACCGTCGTACGCGCCGGAGGCCGGCAGCACCCCGAAGACCGCCAGCAGCCCCAGTACGAGGAAGAGCACGATCGCGCCGACCTTGAGCGTGGCGAACCAGAACTCGAACTCGCCGAAGTTCCGGACGGCGGCGAGGTTGGCGGCGGTGAAGAACAGCATGAAGAGCAGCACCCAGCCCCACTGCGGGACCGCCGGCACCCAGCCGCTCGCGATCTGCGCCGCGCCGGTCGCCTCGACGGCGAGCACGACCACGAGCATGAACCAGTACAGCCAGCCCACGCTGAACCCCGCCCAGCGGCCCAGCGCCCGCTCCGCGTGCACCGAGAACGCGCCCGAGGCGGGCATCGCCGAGGACATCTCGCCCAGCATCCGCATGATCAGCATCGCCAGCGCGCCCGCGATCAGATACGACAGCGCGATGCCGGGGCCCGCCACCTTGATGCCGGCGCCGGAGCCCACGAACAGGCCCGCGCCGATCACGCCGCCCAGGCCCAGCATCGTCAGATGACGCTGCTTCAGTCCGCCGGCCAGGGGTTCGCCGCTGTCCGCGCCACCGGTCGGGCCGGTGCCGGAGGTGGTCGGTGCGTCGTGCATGCGCTCGTACTCTCACAGGAGACGTTGGGGGGACTCCACAGTGTCCCCGGCGGGGCCGCACTAGCACAAAATGCCCGGACGATCGGCCCGTCGGTCGTGACGAGCATCACGTGACCTGGAGAAACGGCCAATTGGCCGGTCCGCGGCCGGACGTGGGAGAAGTGCGGAAGCCGCCAAGTGCGGTGTGACGCGTTTGTCGCCGTCGCACGATGATCAGTCCACCGCCGCTGGTCTAGATTCAAAGCGCCGTTCGAAGCATGCTTCGCACCGACCGTGTTGTCCGTCCCTGTTGTCTCTCACCCCCGCGGAGTCCCGATGAGCCTTGCCGCCGCCTCCAGCCGCCCGGGCGCTGTCCTCGCCGACCTGCTGCCCGCCGCCACCGCCCCGCGCGCCCGCGTCCGCGACGCCGCGCTGGTGCTCGGCGGTGCCGCGCTCACCGGCGTCGCCGCCCAGATCGCCGTACCGGTTCCGGGCTCCCCGGTGCCGGTGACCGGCCAGACCTTCGCCGCGCTGCTGGTCGGCGCCTCGCTCGGGGCCGGCCGCGGCTTCCTCTCGCTCGCGCTGTACGCGCTGGTCGGCATGGCCGGCGTGCCGTGGTTCGCGGGCGCGTCCGCCGGTGCGGGCGGCGCGTCCTTCGGGTACGTCCTCGGCATGCTGCTGGCCGGGACCGTGGTCGGCGCGCTGGCCCGGCGCGGTGGGGACCGTGGGGTGTGGCGCACCGCCGGCACGATGGTCGTCGGCATGGCGCTCACGTACGCGGTCGGCGTGCCGTACCTGGCGATGGCGACGGGCATGTCGCTCGGGCAGGCGGTCGCGGCCGGGCTGGTGCCGTTCCTGATCGGTGACGCGCTGAAGGCGGCGCTGGCGATGGGGGCGCTGCCGGGCGCCTGGCGGCTGGCCGGTCGTCGGGGCTGAGCGTCCTTCCCGTACGCGGACGGGCCCCGCGCCTCCTCTTGGGGGTGCGGGGCCCGGTGCGTTTCCGGGTGCGGCCCGGTGGCCGGTTCCGCTGTGCCCACCCGTTCCGCCCTGCGGAACGAATGCCCACAGCTAGCGTGTACGCCGACGGTCGCGCAGGATGCCGACTGCCAGGACCAGGAGGCCGACGATGACGGACATGATCATCTGCTGGCGGCCCTCGGGGTTGTAGAACATGTAGCCCACGACGAAGAGGATCAGCGCGATCGTGGCGTACGTGAGGTACGGGTACAGCCACATCCGGACGGTCAGCCGCTCCGGCATGTCACGCTCGATCGTGCGGCGCATCCGCAGCTGCGAGAAGCAGATGACCAGCCACACGAAGAGCGCGACCGCGCCCGAGGAGTTCAGCAGGAACTGGAAGATCGTGTCCTTCGAGGTGTAGCTGAAGATCACCGCGACGAAGCCGAAGGCGACCGAGGCCCAGATGGAGACCGCGGGGACGCCGCCCTTGTTGACGCGGGTGAAGGACTTCGGCGCGTCGCCCCGCTCGCCGAGCGAGAAGGCCATCCGGGACGCGGTGTAGAGGCCGGAGTTCAGACAGGACAGCACGGCCGTGAGCACGACGACGTCCATGACCGTGCCCGCGTACGGGATGTCCAGCGACTGCAGCACGGCGACGTACGGGCTCGCCTCCACGGCCTTGTCGTCCCACGGCAGCAGCGTGACGATCACCGCGATCGAGCCGAGGTAGAAGATCGCGATCCGCCAGATGACGCTGTTGGTGGCCTTGCGGACGGCCTGCACCGGGTTGGGCGACTCGCTGGCCGCCAGGGTGACGATCTCGCTGCCCATGAAGGAGAAGACGACCAGCAGCATCCCGGAGAGGATCGCGCCCGGCCCGTGCGGCAGGAAGCCGCCGTGTCCGGTCAGGTTGGCCATGCCCACGGCCTCGTCACCCGGCGGCAGCCCGAAGATCGCCAGCGCGCCGGCCACGATGAAGATCACGATCGCGGCGACCTTGATCCCGGCGAACCAGAACTCGAACTCGCCGAAGGAGCCGACGGAGATCAGGTTCGTACCGGTCAGCACGATCATCACCAGCAGCGCCCAGGCCCACTGCGGGACGGCCGGGACCCAGTTGGTGAGGATCGCGGCCGCCGCGGTCGCCTCGACGGCCAGCACGACCGACCAGAAGAACCAGTACAGCCAGCCGATCGTGAAGCCCGCCCAGCGGCCCAGCGCCCGGTCCGCGTAGGCGGAGAAGGAGCCGGAGGTGGGCGAGGCGGCGGCCATCTCGCCGAGCATCCGCATCACGAGGACGACCAGCAGGCCGGTCAGCGCGTAGGAGAGGAGGATGCCGGGCCCGGCGGCCGCGATGCCGGCGCCGGAGCCGACGAAGAGGCCGGCGCCGATCACCCCGCCGATGGCGATCATCGACAGGTGGCGGTTCTTGAGACCTGCCTGCAGGCCCTCCGGCGACCGGCCGTCGGCGGGGTCGCCGGTGGCCGGCTCTGCGGTCGTGGTCGGCGGGTGCGCGCCCATGTGCACCGTCCTTGTGTGGTTCATGGATTGGAGCTCCCGCATTAGATCTGCGGTAACCCGGGTTCGGGAAGATCCCGACTCCGGATCGTTAGCGGTTCCGTGCACTTGTACGACGAATGTATGTACGACGCGTAACGCGGGAGTTTCCGCCCGTAGACCCATAGGGAGACCCAACGGCGCCTACCCGGACCCCGCCGTGTCACACTCGTCGCATGCGCGTGTACCTCGGCTCCGATCATGCCGGTTTCGAACTGAAGAACCACCTCGTCGAGTGGCTGAAGGCCAATGGCCACGAGCCCGTCGACTGTGGTCCGCACATCTACGACGCCCAGGACGACTACCCGCCGTTCTGCCTCCGGGCCGCGGAGAAGACCGCCGCCGACCCGGCAGCGCTCGGCGTCGTGATCGGCGGCTCGGGCAACGGCGAGCAGATCGCCGCCAACAAGGTCAAGGGCGTACGGGCCGTGCTGGCCTGGAGCGAGGAGACCGCCAAGCTCGGGCGTGAGCACAACAACGCCAACGTGATCTCCGTCGGCGGCCGGATGCACACCCAGGACGAGGCCACCAAGTTCATCGAGGCGTTCCTCGCCACGCCGTACAGCGACGAGGAGCGGCACACCCGCCGCATCGAGATGCTCTCCGCGTACGAGACCACCGGCGAGCTGCCCGCGATCCCGGCGCACCACCCGCAGCAGGACTGACCCCACGATGCCCGAGGGGCACACGATCCACCGGCTGGCCGCCGACCACTTCGAGAGGTTCGGCGGCCGGGCCGTGCGTGCGGCCAGCCCGCAGGGCAAGTTCGCCGACGGCGCCGCGCTGGTCGACGGGCAGGTACTGGAGGCCGCCGAGGCGCACGGCAAGCACCTCTTCCTGGGCTTCGCGGCGACCGGCTGGGTCCACATCCACCTCGGGCTCTTCGGCAAGCTCGGCTTCGGCACGGCGCCGGCCCCGCCGCCCACCGACACGGTGCGGCTGCGGCTGCTGAACGAGCGGTACTACGCGGACCTGCGTGGGCCCACGGCCTGCGCGCTGGTCACCGACGCCGACAAGCAGGCGATACACGACCGGCTCGGCCCCGACCCGCTGCGCGCCGCCGACGACGGTGAGCGGGCCTGGCGGCGGATCTCCCGCAGCCGTACGTCGGTGGCCGCGCTCCTGATGGACCAGAAGGTCATCGCCGGCGTCGGTAATGTCTACCGCGCCGAGGTCCTCTTCCGGCACGGAATCGACCCGTACCGCCTCGGCCGCGATCTGACGCGCTCCGAATGGGATGCGATCTGGTCGGACCTGGTCCTCCTCATGCGCGAAGGCGTCCGCAACAACCGCATCGACACCGTACGGCCGGAACACGAGCCGGAGGCCATGGGCCGCCCGCCGCGCGTCGACGACCACGGCGGCGAGGTGTACGTCTACCGGCGGGCGCAGCAACCTTGCCATGTCTGCGGGGCAGACATCCGCACGACGGACCTGGCCAACCGGAACCTTTTCTGGTGTCCGACCTGCCAAACGCGCTGACGCGCGCCCGTCCGGCTGCCGTCCCCCGACTGCGGGGGCCCTGCACGGGGCTCCGCCCCGGACCCCGGTCCTCAATCGCCGGACGGGCTTGATTTTGCCGCTTCCTCAGAACCCGTGCGGCAGCCACGGCGCCACATCGGAGCCAAAGGCTCCAGACGCCTCGGCCAGCGCCCCAGCGCGCAGCTCCCGTACCCGTCCCGCCGCCGCCAGCGCGCTCAGTGACGTGTCGCCCAGATACGCCGCGCCCAGTTCCCGTACCGACAGCGCCAGATCCGCCGCGTCCGTCGTCCGCTCGCAGGACGCCCCCTTCGCGTCGCCGGACAGCCGCCACCGCCCCTGGTTCCACGGGCAGAACGCGTCCTCGACGTCCAGGACGACATCGACCGGCGTCGCGTACGTACGCCCCGAGAGCGCGGCGCCGACCTCCACCGGGCGCAGGAACAGCCCGTCCCGCACCCGCAGCTCGCACCGCCGCAGGTCGGAGACCATGTGCAGCAGCGGGTCGTCGACCGGCCGGTTGTGGCTCACCAGCCGGGACGTCAGGTCGATGGAGAACAGGTAGTCCCATAGGGCCGCCCGGACGACGGGGTCCAGCGCTTCGATGTCGCGCAGCTGGACGATGCCGTCCGGGCCGCTCGAACTCCACTCCGCCTTGACCGAGTACCGCGCGTACCCGCGCACCTCGCCGCCCACCTCCGCCAGCACGCACAGCAGTTCCCCCGCGCCCTCCCGCTCACCGGGCGGGTCCAGCAGCGGCAGCCGCTCCCAGCCGGGCTGCCGGGCGAGCATCCCGGGGCGTCCCGCGGCCACCGCCGCGTACACCCGCTCGCAGTCGGCCACTGCCTCGGCGGGCGGCACGAGCCGCAGCCGTACGTCGTCCGTGCCGTCCGGGAGCGACAGCGTGACCCGCTTCGTCTCCACCCGCAGCTGGGCCTGGCGGGTGGCCATGCCGTATCCGAACCGGCCGTAGATCACCGGTTCGGACGCGGTCAGTACGGCGAGCGGCTCCTCCCGGCGGCGTACGTCGGCGAGCTGATGCCGCATCATCTCCGTCAGCAGCCCGCGCCGCCGGTGCGTCGGCTGCACGCTGACCATCGTGACGCCGGCCGCGGGCAGCAGCGCCCCGCCCGGCACGTTCATCCGGAAGGAGAACGCGCCCGCCGTGCCCACCACTTCGGACCCGTCCCACACCCCGAGCGACCGGTCCACCTCGGTGAGGTCCCGGAAGAGCCCGCGCTCCTCGGGAGCCTCGGGCGCGCCGCCGAAGGCGCGCTCCAACTTGCCGTACCAGCCGTCCCATTCGGCCGCGCGCAGCGTCCGTACCTGTGTCGTCATACGCCATGCGTAGCAGCCGACCCCTCGCGGACGCGACTGGATTTCGAACACATTTTCCTGGCAATTGCCTTCGGCGGCGTGCCGCGAATCGACGCGCCGCCAAAGGGGTGGATATGGTCGCGGAGCAATGGCGAGCGGCGCGGCAGCGGAGACCCTGACGGCCCGGGTGCGCAAGGCGATGCACCGGGCTCGCATCGGCGTGCGCAAGGCCATGGTCGACTACTTCCGCGGCGACGGCTCCGACTGGGTCGCGCTGGCCGCCCTGCTGATCTCCGTACCGGCCATCACGGGCGGCACCGTCTGGCACCCCGACTGGATCGCCCCGGCAGCCCTGGTCCTGCCCATCGTCGCGGGCGGCCTGCTGCTGCGGCCCGCCAGCCTGCTGGCCCTGTACGGCACGGCGGCGATGGCCCTGATCGTGGAGGCCGCGGTCCTCGGCCCGTACGAGCAGGGCCCGGACCGCATCACGCCCGGCACGGTCCTGGTGGTCGCCGCCGTGGGCCTCTTCGGGCTGCTGATCGCGCAGTTCCGCAGCCGGGTCGGGGTGCCCTGGCGGCGCGGCGGCACGATGCTCTTCGACCTGCGTGAACGCATCCGCGTACAGAGCGCGCTGCCGCCGCTGCCGCCGGGCTGGCACCGGGAGATGTCGCTGCGCCCGGCCGGCGGCCAGTCCTTCTCCGGCGACTTCGTCGTCGCCTCGCGCACGCACGGCGGCCACATCCTGGAGGTCGTCCTCACGGACGTCTCCGGCAAGGGCATGGACGCGGCGTCCCGCGCGCTGCTGCTGTCCGGCGCGTTCGGCGGCCTGCTCGGCTCGCTGCCGCCGCACGGCTTCCTCCCCGCGGCCAACGGCTACCTGCTCCGCCAGGACTGGAGCGAGGGCTTCGCGACCGCCATCCACCTCGTACTGGACCTGGAGTCCGGGGACTACGAGCTGTTCTCCGCCGGGCATCCGCCGGCCCTCCAGCTGAGCGCGGGCAGCGGCCGCTGGGAGGAGAAGGCGGCCGAGGGCCCGCTGCTCGGCATCATGGACGGCGCCCACTTCGACCCGATCAAGGGCACGCTGCGCCCCGGTGACGTGCTGATGCTCTTCACCGACGGGCTGGTCGAGGCGTCCGACCGGGACATCGCCGAGGGCATCGACCGCCTCACCGGCGAGGCCGACCGCTATGTGACCGCCGGCTTCGCCGGTGCCGCCTGGCATCTGATCGAGGCGGTCGCCAAGGACGTGCACGACGACCGCGCACTGCTGCTGATCTGCCGGGACTGAGCGCCACCTGCCGCGGGCCCGCCGGCCCGCGCCACGGTCACGCGCCGCGCCCGGCCCCCACCGGCTCCGCTTCGGCCGGTGCCCCCGCGGGGCTCGCCGCACGGCCCGGAAGAACGCGCGCCAGCCAATTCGCCCGGCCCGCCGCCAGCGGCCCCAGTACCGCCAGGATCAGCACGTACCCCGCGATGAACGGCGACAGCCGCTCGTCCAGGCCCGCCGTCGCGGCCATCGTCGCGAGGATCAGCGCGAACTCGCCGCGGGCCAGCAGCGACGTGGCGATGTTCGCGGCGGGCCGCGGCCCGAACCGGTAGAGGCGGGCGACGACGATCCCCGCGAGGACGTTCATCAGCAGCGTCACCGCGACCGCTGCCAGTACGGGCCACAGCACCGTCGGCAGGTCGCCAGGGGCGATGGACAGCCCGAAGGCGAAGAAGAAGATCGCGCCGAACGCGTCCCGCAGCGGGTGCACCAGCTCCCGTATGCGCGCGCCGGAGCTCGTGCTGCCCAGCATCAGGCCGACCATGAACGCGCCGATCGCGTCGGCCACGCCGAACCACTCCGAGACCCCGGCCACCAGGACGGCGGCGCCGAGGAAGGAGATGACCAGGAGTTCGTTGTCGCGGGTGGCGATCAGGCGGCCGATCAGCTTCGTGCCCCAGCGGGCCGCCGCCGCGAGCAGCAGCAGGAAGCCGAACGCCTTGCCGGCGTCCCCGGCCGCCGCGGCCATCGAGTCGGCGCCGGAGATGACCGGCTGGAGGGCCGCGAGGTACAGCGCGAGGAAGATGTCCTCGACCACGATGATGCCGAGGATCGGGCGGGTCTCGGGGTTGCCGAGCCGGCCCAGGTCGACCAGGACCTTCGTGACGATCGCCGACGAGGAGATGCCGAGCACGCCGGCCAGTACCAGCGCCTCCGCCGTGCCCCAGCCGAGCGCGAAGCCGAAGCCGAGGCCGGCGCCGACGTTCAGCGCGAGGTACGCGCCGCCCGCGAGGGCCATCTTGCGGCCGCCCGTTTTGAGGTCGTCCAGATGGAACTCGAGGCCCAGGTAGAAGAGCAGCAGCACCAGGCCGAGGAGGGAGAGCATCTCCAGGTCGTGCGGGTCGGCGACCAGGACGATGCCGGGGGTGTGCGGGCCGAGGAGGATCCCGGCCAGGATGAACAGGGGGATGGTCGGCAGACCGATGCGGTTGCCGACGCGGGCGAGGACGGCGGCGGCCAGGAAGGCGCCGCCCATGGCGATGAGGGTCTCCGTGTGTCCGATGGCTCCTCCAGGGCTCGGCGACGGGCAAGGGAGAGAAAAAAGAGTCAAGGGTTGGTCAAGAAAGCGCCAGTAGTTAGTTTACCAAATGATTACTGGAGGCTCTCTGGCCGCGCTCACCGGCCCTTGCCGCCGACGGGGCGGAGCCCGCGCGCGCACGAAAAAGGTGCGGGGCGGCATCGCTGCCGCCCCGCACCCTGATGTCCCAGGACTCCTGCGCCTACGTCGGCGTCCTCGCCGAGCCGCGCGCCCGCGCCGTCTCGGCCGGGTCCTTCTTGAACGCCCAGGCCATCCTCGGCTCCATCGCCCACCGGAAGGCCCGCTGCACCGGCGGCGTGCACAGCGCGGTGACCACGGCCCCCGCGATGACCGTCACCGCGATCTCGCCCAGCGGCGTGTGCAGCCACTGGTAGTCGTCGAACCAGCCCCAGAAGCGCGAGCCCTTCGCCAGGAAGCCGTGCAGCAGATAGCCGTACAGCGTGCCGGCGCCCAGCACCGTGAACCACGTCCGGCGCTTCGGCACCCAGGCGAAGAAGCAGGTCACCAGCACCGCCGAGCAGCCGAAGAGGGCCAGCGTCATCACCAGGCCCGCCCACCAGGGCGCGCCCAGCTCCTGCGCGCTGTCCCGGTGGTAGAACCACGCCGAGGTCATCCGCGGCCCGGCCCAGTACGCCATCACCAGCGCCGACGCGAAGATCGGCAGCGAGGCCCACTTCACCGCGCGGCGCTGCGCCCACTGGAAGTGCTCGGGCTTCATGAAGAGCCCGATGACGAAGAACGGCAGGAACTGCAGGACCCGCTGGAGGTCCAGGTCGTCGCCGATGTCCGGCGAGACGGACGCCAGCATCGCGATGACCAGGGCCAGCGGGACGGGCCAGCGCACGATCTTCCACAGCGGAGTGGTGAGCCGCCAGATGAACAGCGCGACCAGGAACCAGGTCAGGAACCACGGGTCGAGGAGGCTGATCGGGTGGCCGGGGTCGTGGTCGGCCCAGCGCTTGAAGAAGCTGTAGGCGACCTCGAAGAGCACGTACGGCACGGCGACGCCGGTGATCAGCCGCTGCAGCCGGTCCTTGCGCATGTCGAAGCTGCGCGAGAAGTAACCGGAGATGATGATGAACGCCGGCATGTGAAACGTGTAAACGACCATGTAGAGCGCTTCGGCGGCGCGGCTGCCGTCGGTCAGCGGCTCCCAGGAGTGGCCCATCGCGACCAGCACGATCGCCAGGTACTTGGCGTTGTCGAAGAAGGGGTCACGGGCCTTCTTCTGCTGGGGTGCGGCCGGGCCGGCCGGCTTCCCCGCCGGTGCGGCAGGGGTGGCCGGCTTCTCGGCCGGGGGCGCGGCCGTGGCGGTCGATTCCTTGGCCGGGGGGAGCGGACTTCGCTGATCGCCGTGGAACATCTGAGGCACCCTAGTGGTCAACCGGAGATTGCGTAAAACCGTCTTCTTATTTCTCGGCTATTTCTGCAGCTACCCGCGGAGATTCCGGGTAGCCGAGAAGATCCGGCCGTTCTTGTGCCGGCCGGCCGCGGGTGCCCGAGCGCCCGTTCTGTACTGAATCATCCCGACTAATCGGGGCATAGGTGCCGCGAACGACCCGGAGGGAATGTCCTACTCTGCGGTGGTCCGTTCGAGTGGCGCGGCTCACGAAATCATGTCCCCGGAATTCGAATTCGCGGGCGTGAGGTGGGTGTACGCGCGGCAGCGGAATCCGGCCGGACGGAAATGATCAGGCCGAATCGGGGGTCGCGGCAGGGTTGCTTCATTGCCGTGCGCGGGCCGGTGCCGCAGAGCCGTCCGGAAGGCATAGGGGCACGGGAAGTGCGTAAAGCCTTGGCCGATGATTCGTCACTCGCCTCCACCGGGAAGAGAGTTGGTGGCACGATGGGTGCCGGCGGGGGTGTGCGCGGCTGCATGCTTCCAGGGCCGGTGTGGCATTCCGACCAAGGGTGTGATCAGTTGTGGAACTTTCGCTGTCTGTGGTGCTGCTGTTGGCGATCATTCTGATCGTGTTGCTCCGCAACAAGGCCTTGAAGTGGGGACCCGCGCTCGTCGCCATACTCTTCGGCTTCTTCCTCGCGTCCACCGGCATAGCCCCGTCCGTCAACCGGTTCTTCACCTCCGTCGCGGACACGATCAACAACATCACCTTCTGACCACCGCGAACGGGCACCGGACCGGCTCCCCGCGGCCCGGCGCCGCTCGCCCCGTACGCGCGCCGCTCAGCGCCCGCCGCGGCCCAGCGCGTCCCGTACGGCGTCCTCACTGCGGCCCACCACGGCACTGCCGTCGTCCGCGGTGATGATCGGCCGCTGGATCAGCTTCGGGTGCGCGGCCAGCGCCTCGATCCAGCGCTCCCGCGCGTCCGCCGACCGCTCCCAGTCCTTCAGGCCCAGCTCCTTCGCCGCGGCCTCCTGCGTACGCGTGATGTCCCACGGCTCCAGCCCGAGCCGGTCCAGTACGGCCCGCAGCTCCGCCGCGCTCGGCGGGTCCTCCAGATAGCGGCGCACGGTGTACTGCGCGCCCTCCTCGTCCAGCAGCTGCACAGCGGACCGGCACTTCGAACACGCGGGATTGACCCAGATCTCCATGCGCGCACCTTAGCCAGCGCACGCCCGGCCCGGTCCGCCTGCCGCGTACCCCCGGATACGCCGAAGGCCCGGCCGCGCTGTCCTGCGTGCGGCCGGGCCTTTCGTCGTGGAGCGGGCGACGGGAATCGAACCCGCGTAGCTAGTTTGGAAGACTAGGGCTCTACCATTGAGCTACGCCCGCATGCGCCGTGGACCGTCGAGCGGCCTCCGGCACGGTGAGCATCGTAGCGGGTCGGGGCGGTTCGCCGCACACCCCACTCGTCCCTCGGATAACTGGCAGCCGCATGGCCTGCGGCCATGTACCCTACGTGTCGCACCGACGGGGTGTGGCGCAGCTTGGTAGCGCGTCCGCTTTGGGAGCGGAAGGTCGTCGGTTCGAATCCGGCCACCCCGACCATCATGCGGCTTTCCAGCCATCCTCATGATCGCAGTACCACCCCTTGCCCGGCCTGCCCGGACGGGGGATCCCAAGATCGCATTGTGGGGCGCGTCGTGCTTGCGGTTACTATGCAAGCTGCGCGTCCGTGTGCCTCGTTTCCAGGTCTCCCGGGCGCGATCCGCCGGGCCCGATACGCCA
The DNA here is from genome assembly GCF_040301705.1 of Streptomyces sp. NPDC000151. Lineage (NCBI taxonomy): Bacteria > Bacillati > Actinomycetota > Actinomycetes > Kitasatosporales > Streptomycetaceae > Streptomyces > Streptomyces sp. NPDC000151. The sequence continues at coordinate 23,322 of NZ_JBEPFC010000026.1, forward strand.
CGAGCGTCCCGAGGCCGGGGGATCTTCCAGCGAAACCCCAGAAGTCAGCCCCAAGGAGACCGAACCGTGAAGAGCGCCGTGGAGACCCTGAACCCGACCCGGGTTCGGCTCACTGTCGAGGTGCCCTTCGAGGAGCTCAAGGACAGCCTCGACGCGGCGTACAAGAAGATCAACCAGCAGGTCACGGTGAAGGGCTTCCGCCAGGGCAAGATCCCGGCCCGCGTCATCGACCAGCGGTTCGGTCGCGGCGCCGTGCTCGAGGAAGCCGTCAACGACGCGCTCCCGAAGTTCTACACCGAGGCGGTCAACGAGGGTGAGCTCAACGTCCTCGGCCAGCCCGAGGTGGACATCACCGAGCTGAAGGACGGCGAGCTGCTGGCCTTCACCGCCGAGGTGGACATCCGCCCGGCCCTGGAGATCCCGGACTACTCCGGCATCGAGGTCGAGGTCGACGCCATCGAGGTGTCGGACGAGGACATCGAGAAGTCGGTCGAGCAGCTCCGTGAGCGCTTCGCCTCCACCTCCGCCGTCGAGCGCGCCGCCGCCGAGGGCGACGTCGTGACGATCGACCTGCAGGCCAAGGTCGACGGCGAGGTCCTGGAGGACGGCGTCGCCGAGGGCGTCAGCTACACCATCGGATCCGGCGAGCTCCTCGACGGCATCGACGACGCCGTCACCGGCCTCGAGGCCGGCTCCACCGCCACCTTCACCTCCGAGCTCAAGGGCGGCTCCGCCGCGGGCAAGGAGGCCGAGGTCGAGGTGAAGGTCACCGAGGTCAAGGCCAAGGAACTGCCCGCGCTGGACGACGACTTCGCGCAGCTGGCGAGCGAGTTCGACACCCTTGACGAGCTCAAGGACGACAGCCGCAAGCGCCTCGCGCAGATGAAGAAGTACGACCAGGCCACCCAGGCCCAGGAGAAGGTCCTGGAGGAGCTGCTCAAGCTCGTCGAGGTCCCGCTCCCCGAGAAGCTGCTCGCGGACGAGATCGAGACCCGCAAGCACAACCTCGTGAACCACCAGCTCGGCCAGATGGGCCTCGACCTCGCGAAGTACCTGGAGATCCAGGGCAAGAGCGAGGAGGAGTTCGACGCCGAGACCAAGGAGCAGGCCGAGAAGGGCATCAAGACCCAGTTCGTCCTCGACGAGCTGGTCAACAAGGAGAAGCTGAACGTCAGCCAGGAGGAGCTCACCGAGCACCTCATGCGCCGCGCGCAGTCCTCCGGCATGTCCCCCGACCAGTTCGCGCAGGCCGTCGTCGAGGGCGGCCAGGTGCCGATGCTCGTCGGCGAGGTCGCCCGCGGCAAGGCCCTCGCGGTCGTCGTCGAGGCCGCCACGGTCAAGGACACCAACGGTGAGGTCGTCGACCTGGACGACGAGGACGAGACGGCCGAGACCGTCGAGGCCGCCGAGTCCGTCGAGGAGGCCACCGCCGAGGCCGCCGAGGCCAAGGACGAGCAGGCCGAGGACGAGGCCAAGTAAGTCCCCCGGCCGGTTCCGCACCGGCCGAGGCGGCTCCCGCAGCCGCCACAGCACGTCGGCGTACGGGCCCGGACACGCGAGCGCGCGTGTCCGGGCCCGTCGCGTACCGGCGTGTCCCCAGGGCCCCGGGAGCGCCCCGGGCACCTGCGCTCAGAGCGAACAGTTCTCGATGCGGGATGGCGCCCGGCGACCTGCGCGTTAGGGTCCGTAGATACGTGGGCAGGGGACTTTCCGACACCGCGCCGGGGCACCAACGCGGCGCCGAGTCCCGCGCCCCAGACGACGACGCTGAGACGGTCCTGAAAAGCCGTCCGACAACGAGCAGGTGGACACGTGACGATCCCGATGCCTTCCGCCGCCGCTGAGCCGACCTTCGGTGGCCTCGGCGACCAGGTCTACAACCGGCTGCTCGGCGAGCGGATCATCTTCCTCGGCCAGCCGGTCGACGACGACATCGCCAACAAGATCACCGCGCAGCTGCTCCTCCTGGCCGCCGAGCCGGAGAAGGACATCTTCCTCTACATCAACTCTCCGGGCGGTTCGATCTCGGCCGGCATGGCGATCTACGACACCATGCAGTACATCAAGAACGACGTGGTCACCATCGCCATGGGCCTGGCGGCCTCGATGGGCCAGTTCCTGCTGAGTGCCGGTACGCCGGGCAAGCGCTTCGCGCTGCCGAACGCCGAGATCCTCATCCACCAGCCCTCCGCGGGCCTGGCGGGCTCCGCGTCGGACATCAAGATCCACGCCGAGCGGCTGCTGCACACCAAGAAGCGGATGGCGGAGCTGACCGCCTTCCACACCGGCCAGACCGTCGAGCAGATCACCCGCGACTCGGACCGCGACCGCTGGTTCTCGGCCGACGAGGCCAAGGCGTACGGCCTCATCGACGACGTCATGGGCTCCGCCGCCGGCGTCCCGGGCGGGGGCGGCACCGGCGCCTGACGGCCCGGACCGCGCACCCCGCAGCCGACCCCAGCCCACTTGATCGCCACCAGGACGGTGAACACCCAGATGAACAACTCCTCCGGCAGCGGCCTGTACGAGGGCCCTCAGGCCGAGTCGCGCTACATCGTTCCGCGCTTCGTGGAGCGCACCTCGCAGGGCGTTCGGGAGTACGACCCGTACGCGAAGCTCTTCGAGGAGCGCGTGATCTTCCTCGGCGTGCAGATCGACGACGCGTCGGCCAACGACGTCATGGCGCAGCTGCTGTGCCTGGAGTCGATGGACCCCGACCGTGACATCTCCATCTACATCAACTCGCCCGGCGGCTCCTTCACGGCGCTCACCGCGATCTACGACACGATGCAGTTCGTGAAGCCGGACATCCAGACCGTGTGCATGGGCCAGGCAGCCTCCGCCGCCGCCGTGCTGCTCGCGGCCGGCACCCCCGGCAAGCGGATGGCGCTGCCCAACGCCCGCATCCTGATCCACCAGCCGTACAGCGAGACGGGCCGCGGTCAGGTCTCCGACCTGGAGATCGCCGCCAACGAGATCCTGCGCATGCGCACGCAGCTGGAGGAGATGCTGGCCAAGCACTCCACCACGCCGATCGAGAAGATCCGCGACGACATCGAGCGCGACAAGATTCTTACGGCCGAGGAGTCCCTCGCGTACGGTCTTGTGGACCAGATCGTGTCGACCCGGAAGACTTCCGTTTCGGTTTGACCGTTCGATTGATCGCGCTGGTCGCGACTTGAGCCGGAGTGGCTCCCCCTTGGACCGAGTCGGCCGAGTCGGTTCAAGGGGGGCCCGCAGCGGGGGCCCGGCAAGGTACCGTCGATAGGCAAGCACCCGGGTCCGTAGGAGCAATGCGGATCCCAGGCGAAGGGGAAGCACCTCGTGGCACGCATCGGTGACGGCGGCGACCTGCTCAAGTGCTCGTTCTGCGGGAAGAGCCAGAAGCAGGTGAAGAAGCTCATCGCGGGTCCTGGTGTGTACATCTGCGACGAGTGCATCGACCTCTGCAACGAAATCATCGAGGAGGAGCTCGCCGAGACCTCCGAGGTGCGTTGGGAGGAACTGCCCAAGCCCCGGGAGATCTACGAGTTCCTGGAGGGCTACGTCGTAGGCCAGGAGTCCGCCAAGAAGGCGCTCTCGGTAGCGGTCTACAACCACTACAAGCGGGTGCAGGCGGGCGAGAACGGCGGAGCGCGCGGCAACGACGAGGGCATCGAGCTGTCCAAGTCCAACATCCTGCTGCTCGGCCCGACCGGCTCCGGCAAGACGCTGCTCGCGCAGACGCTCGCCCGGATGCTGAACGTCCCGTTCGCCATCGCCGACGCGACGGCGCTGACGGAGGCGGGGTACGTCGGCGAGGACGTGGAGAACATCCTCCTCAAGCTCATCCAGGCCGCCGACTACGACGTCAAGAAGGCCGAGACGGGCATCATCTACATCGACGAGATCGACAAGGTCGCCCGCAAGAGCGAGAACCCCTCGATCACGCGCGATGTCTCCGGCGAGGGCGTCCAGCAGGCCCTGCTGAAGATCCTGGAAGGCACCACCGCCTCGGTCCCCCCGCAGGGCGGCCGCAAGCACCCGCACCAGGAATTCATCCAGATCGACACGACGAACGTGCTGTTCATCGTGGGCGGCGCGTTCGCGGGCCTGGAGAAGCTCATCGAGTCCCGGGCCGGCGCCAAGGGCATCGGCTTCGGCGCGACGATCCGCTCCAAGCGCGAGATCGAGGCCAAGGACCAGTTCCAGGAGGTCATGCCGGAGGACCTGGTGAAGTTCGGGATGATCCCCGAGTTCATCGGCCGCCTCCCCGTGATCACCTCGGTGCACAACCTCGACCGCGAGGCGCTCCTGCAGATCCTGATGGAGCCGAAGAACGCGCTGGTCAAGCAGTACCAGCGGCTCTTCGAACTGGACGGGGTCGAGCTCGACTTCGACCGCCCGGCGCTGGAGGCCATCGCCGACCAGGCGATCCTGCGCGGCACGGGCGCGCGCGGCCTGCGCGCGATCATGGAGGAGGTGCTCCAGTCGGTGATGTACGAGGTGCCGTCCCGCAAGGACGTCGCCCGCGTCGTCATCACCGAGGAGGCCGTCCACTCGAACGTGAACCCGACGCTGGTCCCGCGCAACCGCGGCGGCGAGTCGGGCGAGCACCACGAGAAGAGCGCGTAGCCCGCACCCGGACACACGAAAGGGGGCTCCCGGCACCGGCCGGGAGCCCCCCTTTCGTGTCAGGTCACCTCTGGCGGCACCGCTCCGGGGAGGCGGTCCGCGAGGTCACTTCTTCTCGACGCGGACGTCCTTGCGGACCTTGCCGAGCAGCTCGGCGGCGGCGTCCAGGTCGCGCGCCGCGTTCTTCTCGCCCGGCAGGACGACGCCGAAGGTGCTGTAGTCGGCCCAGGCGCAGATCGGGGCCGCGGACACCTCACCCGGCTTCGGGTCCTTCGCCTTCGCCAGCTGGCACTTCACCAGCGCGCCCTCGCCGCCCTCGGGGGTGAACTCCTCCGGCGTGCCCACCAGGTCGGCGTCGCTGCCGTTCTTGGTGGCCTGCTTCTGCATGTACAGGAAGAAGGCGTCCAGGGCCGTGCCCGGGTCGTCCATCGTGCCGTAGGAGCCCTGCAGCACCAGGCCCTTGCGCGCGTCGGCGCCGGGGGAATACACGCCCTGCACCGAGGTCGGGTCCTTCATCGGCAGGTTCTTGGCCATGCCGTTCTTGCCGGCGGAGGTCCGGCTCGAACCCGGCACCAGCGTGTACCCGGCGGCCGAGCCCGGGGTGGCGAGCTTGTGCGGACCGTCGTTCTCCAGGCCGCCGCCCCCGCCGAACACGGCGATCGCGCCGCCCGCGATCGCGGCCACGACCACGACGGCGCCGACGATCAGGGCGACCTTCTTGCCCTTGCCGCTGCCGCCGGCGGGCGGGGGCGGCGGGACCTGGCCGTACTGCGGCTGCTGCTGGCCGTAGGGGGCCTGCTGCGGGAACTGGCCGGGCTGCTGCTGACCGTACGGGGCCTGCGGCTGCCCGTACGGCGCCTGCTGTCCGTAAGGCTGCTGCTGGGGGGCCTGCGGGGGCTGTCCGTACGGCGCCTGGGGCTGACCGCCGTAACCCTGCTGCGGGGGCACCGGGCCGCCCTGCTGCGGGTAGCCGTAACCCGGCTGCGGGCCCTGCGGCTGCTGCGGCTGCCCGTACGGGCCCGGCTGCTGAGGCTGCCCGTACGGGCCGGGTGGCGGCTGGTTGTAGCTCATGGAGCGGTTTCCCCTCGTGACAACAGAACAACGGACAGCTTTATGCGTTGCTCACATCCTGTACGACACCAGGCGTCACCGAAGCCCCGGGGGCCAAACCGATTCGAGACTGCTACATGCGCGCCCGTACACTGAACGGCGTGACCGAGACACCTCAGAAGAGCCCTGCTTCCGGGCCGAACAGCACCCCCGCAGAACTGCCGACCCAGTACGCGCCGGCCGACGTAGAGGGGCCGCTGTACGAGCGCTGGGTAGAGCGCGGCTACTTCGAGGCCCACGCCAAGAGCGACAAGCCGGCTCACACGATCGTGATCCCGCCGCCGAACGTCACGGGTTCACTCCACCTCGGCCACGCCTTCCAGCACACGCTGATGGACGCCCTCACCCGCCGCAAGCGCATGCAGGGCTTCGAGGCGCTGTGGCTGCCCGGCATGGACCACGCCGGCATCGCCACCCAGAACAAGGTCGAGCAGCAGCTCGCCGAGGAGGGCAAGTCCCGCCACGACCTGGGCCGCGAGGCGTTCGTCGACCGCGTGTGGCAGTGGAAGGAAGAGTACGGCGGCAAGATCCTCGGTCAGATGCGCCGCCTCGGCGACGGCGTCGACTGGTCCCGCGAGCGCTTCACGATGGACGAGGGCCTCTCCAAGGCCGTCCAGACCATCTTCAAGCGGCTCTACGAGGACGAGCTGATCTATCGCGCCGAGCGCATCATCAACTGGTGCCCGCGCTGCCTGACCGCCATCTCCGACATCGAGGTGGAGTACCAGGAGGACGACGGCGAGCTCGTCTCGATCAAGTACGGCGAGGGCGACGAGACCCTCGTCGTGGCCACCACCCGCGCCGAGACGATGCTCGGTGACACCGCCGTCGCGGTGCACCCGGACGACGAGCGCTACGCCCACCTCGTCGGCAAGCGCATCAAGCTCCCGCTGACCGACCGCACCATCCCCGTCGTCGCGGACACCCACGTCGACCCGGAGTTCGGCACCGGCGCCGTCAAGGTGACCCCCGCCCACGACCCGAACGACTTCGCCATCGGCCAGCGCCACGGCCTGGAGTCCAAGGCTGTCATGGACGAGCGCGGCGTCATCACCGTGCACGGCCCCTTCGAGGGCCTGGACCGCTTCGAGGCGCGCTCCACGATCGTCGCCGCGCTGCGCGAGCAGGGCCGCATCGTCGCCGAGAAGCGCCCGTACACCCACTCCGTGGGCCACTGCTCGCGCTGCCGCACCACGATCGAGCCGCGGCTGTCGATGCAGTGGTGGGTCAAGGTCGGCCCGCTCGCGCAGGCCGCCGGTGACGCGGTCCGCGACGGCCGGGTCAAGATCCACCCCGAGGACATGTCGAAGCGCTACTTCGACTGGGTCGACAACATGCACGACTGGTGCATCTCGCGCCAGCTGTGGTGGGGCCACCGCATCCCCGTCTGGTACGGCCCCGACGGCGAAGTCGTCTGCGTCGGCCCCGACGAGGAGCCGCCGAGCGGCGAGGGCTGGACCCAGGACACCGACGTGCTGGACACCTGGTTCTCCTCCGGCCTGTGGCCCTTCTCCACCCTGGGCTGGCCGGAGAAGACCCCGGACCTGGAGAAGTTCTACTCCACCGACGTGCTGGTCACCGGCCACGACATCATCTTCTTCTGGGTCGCCCGGATGATGATGTTCGGCCTGTACGCGATGGACGGCGAGGTGCCGTTCAAGACCATCGCGCTGACCGGCCTGGTCCGCGACGAGCGCGGCAAGAAGATGTCGAAGTCCTTCGGCAACGTCGTCGACCCGCTGGACTGGATGGACGAGTACGGCTCCGACGCCGTCCGCTTCACCCTCGCCCGCGGCGCCAACCCCGGTACGGACGTGCCGATCGGCGAGGACTGGGTCCAGGCGTCCCGGAACTTCGCCAACAAGATCTGGAACGCCACCCGCTTCGCGCTGATGAACGGCGCGACGGTCGAGGGCCCGCTCCCGGACCCGGCCCAGATGTCGGCGACGGACCGCTGGATCCTCTCCCGGCTCAACGCCACGGTCGCCGAGGTCGACGCGTACTACGACGACTTCCAGTTCGCGAAGCTCTCCGACGCGCTCTACCACTTCGCGTGGGACGAGGTCTTCGACTGGTACGTCGAGCTGTCCAAGACCACCTTCATGGGCGGCGGCGACGCGGCCAAGGTCTCGGCCCGCGTGCTCGGCGAGGTCCTCGACGTCACCCTCCGCCTGCTCCACCCCATCGTGCCCTTCGTCACCGAAGCGCTGTGGACCACGCTCACCGGCAAGGAGTCCGTCGTCGTCGCCGACTGGCCCGCCGACAGCGGCTTCCGCGACCAGGCGGCCGAGAAGGAGATCGAGACGGTCCAGCAGGTCGTCACCGAGGTCCGCCGCTTCCGCTCCGACCAGGGCCTCCAGCCCGGCCAGCGGGTCCCGGCCCGGCTCGACCTGGCGGGCACCGCACTGGCCGCGCACGAAGCCGCGATGCGCTCGCTGCTCCGCCTGCAGCCCGCCGGCGAGGACTTCGCCGCCACCGCCTCGCTGCCGGTGGCCGGCGCGACCGTCGCGCTGGACCTCTCCGGCGCGATCGACATCGAGGCCGAGCGCAAGCGCCTGGCCAAGGACCTCGCCGCCGCCGAGAAGGAGAAGGCACAGGCGACCGGCAAGCTCGGCAACGAAGCGTTCCTGGCCAAGGCGCCCGAGAAGGTCGTCGACAAGATCCGCACCCGACTGGAGACGGCCGAGGCGGACATCGTCCGCATCACCGCCCAGCTGGAACGGCTGCCGAAGGCGTAACGCAGGTACCGCTCACCGCCGGGGGCCCCGTCCGCACGGACGGGGGCCCCGCGCGTCACCGGCACGGACAGGTGCTCCGCAGGCCGTCGGCACGGAGGGGGCCGTGCGTCACCGGCACAAAGCAGCCGGATTGTCGATATACGCGTACTGATTTCTCATCCGCCTCTCATCGAGCCGCGCGACGCTCGAAGTCATGAACAAACCCCTGCGACGCGTCTCCGTCTTCTGCATCGCCCTGGTCCTCGCCCTGATGGGCTGGGCCACCTGGATCCAGGGCGCGAAGGCGGACTCCCTCGCGGACGACGACCACAATCCGCGGGTCAACATCGAGAAGTACTCCCGCCCGCTCGGCAACATCCTCGTCGACGGCCACCCCGTGACCGGCTCGACGGCGACCGACGGCCCCCTCGCCTACAAGCGGACCTACACCGACGGCCCGCTGTACGCCCCGCTCACCGGCTACTCCTCCCAGATCTACGGCTCCACCCAGCTGGAGAACCTCTACGGCGACGTACTGGACGGCTCCGACAGCCGGCTCCAGTCCCCGGTCAACCTGGTCTCCCGGGAGCGGGCCAAGGGCGGCGACGTGTCGACCACCCTCGACGCCAAGGTCCAGAAGGCCGGCTACGAGGCGCTCGGCAACAAGACCGGCGCCGCCGTCGCCCTCGACCCCGCCACCGGCCGCATCCTCGGCATGGTCTCCACGCCCTCGTACGACCCGGGGAAGTTCGCCGGCCAGGCCGGCGCCGACCAGAAGGCATGGGCCCGGATGACCGGCGACAAGGACCAGCCGCACCTGAACCGCGCGCTGCGCCAGACCTATCCCCCCGGCTCCACCTTCAAGCTGGTCGTCGCCGCCGCCGCGCTGGAGAACGGCCTGTACTCCTCCGTGGACGAGCGCACCGACAGCCCCAACCCGTACCGGCTGCCGAACACCCGCACCGACCTGACCAACGAGAACGCCGCCGCGCCCTGCGAGAACGCCACGATCCGCACCGCGCTCCAGTACTCCTGCAACAACGTCTTCGGCAAGCTGGCCGCCGACCTGGGGGAGAAGAAGGTCAAGGAGCAGGCGGAGAAGTTCGGCTTCAACGACGCGAAGATCGACGTCCCGGTGCGCGCCGCCAAGAGCGTCTACCCCTCCGGCATGGACTCCGCGCAGACCGCCCTCTCCGGCATCGGCCAGTTCGACGACCAGGCCACCCCGCTGCAGATGGCCATGGTCGTCTCGGCGATCGCCAATGACGGTGACCTGAAGACCCCGTACGAGGTCGACAAGATCACCGACGGCGGCGGCAACACCGTCCAGGAGAACGCGCCCAAGACGTACAAGACCGCGATGTCCAAGGCCAACGCCGAGCAACTGCAGTCCGCGATGCAGACCGTCGTCGAGAAGGGCACCGGCTCCGGCGCGAAGATCGACGGACTGACCGTCGGCGGCAAGACCGGAACGGCCCAGCACGGCGTGGACAACAGCGGCATGCCCTACGCCTGGTTCGTCTCCTACGCCGAGGACGCCCACGGCAACCAGGTCGCCGTGGCATCCGTCGTCGAGGACAGCGACGCGGCCCGCGGCGACATCTCGGGCGGCGGCCTGGCAGGCCCGGTCGCCAAGGCAATGATGAAGGCTGCCCTTTCTTAACCTAGCTGCGGGCAGTCGTGCCGCTGGGCGGCACGGGTGGGCGCAGCGGCACCCCACCGGCGGGCAGCCGCTCCGCGCCACCACCCGCCCGCCCGCGCCACAGCACCTGCGCCCCCACCGTCACCACAACGTTCGGCACCAGCGACAGCAACCCGGCATCGACCGTCCCGATATCCACCCCGCCGAACGTCAGCCAGCCCAGCGTCACCACACCCGTGACAATGCCGAGCAGGGCCGGCACCGCCCGCAACCGGTTGCGCCGCGCCAATGCGGCCACCGTCGCGGGTGCCAGCTGCGCGAGCCCGCCATAGGTCAGCAGCAGCAGATTGGCCAGCAGCGCGGGCCGGGCCAGGCCCAGTACCAGAGCCAGACCGGAGGCCAGCAGTACGCACACATGGTTGATCCGCATTGTGGTGCGCGGGCTGCGCGCAGGCAGCAGATTGCGCGACACCAACGTGGAGATCCCGAGCAGCAGCGCCGCCGACGGCACCATCGCCGTCGCCGCCGCGGCCACCGCGACCACGCCCACCAGCCAGCCCGGCAGCGCGCCGCCGGCCACCGTGAGCAGCGCGGCCTTGCTGTCGGTGCCCGGCTTCAGGGTCAGCACCCCGGCGAAGCCCACCACGACCGGCACGGCGATGGCGACCTGGTACAGCGGCAGCCAGATGTAATTGCGGCGCAGGGCCCGGGAACTGCCCGCGGACAGGATCGCCGACCACAGATGCGGCATCGTGTTCAGACCCGCACCGATCGCGCTGATCAGCATCGCCGTGGTGAACCACGTCGCGTCCGTACCGCCGCCGTGCAGAGTCAGCAGGTCGGGCCGGCTCTCCCGGACGGCGGTGAAGAGACCACTCAGCCCGCCGTCGAGCCCGATCGGCACGGCGACCAGCAGGATCAGCAGCGCCAGCACCATCAGGACGTCCTTGAAGTACGCGGCGCGGGCGATGCCCCGCAGGCCGGACCACAGGACGAAGCCGACGGTGAGCACCGTCGCCAGGATCATCGAACCGGTCGCGCCCGACTCGCTGCCGGTGGCCAGCTGCACGATCAGGCCGAGCCCGGTGATCTGCAGCTGCAGATACGGCAGCAGGAAGACGGCCCCGACCACCGCCACGACCTTCCCGAGCAGCGGGCTGCTGAACCGGTCGGCGAAGAAGTCGGCCTGGGTGAGGTACCCGTTCTCCTTGCCGAGCCGCCACAGCCGCGGCCCGGTGAGGTACTGGCCGATCAGACAGAGCGACAGATACCCCAAGGCGTACGTGGCCGCGACGCCGTCGCTGAACGCGAGCCCGGCCAGCCCCAGAAAGCTGAACGTCGTGAACGACTCGCCGGCCTGCAGGAACCACATCGTCACGGCACCGAAACGGCGCCCGCCGACGGCCCATTCGCCCAGGTCGTGCCCAGTATTACGGCGACCGGACAGGCCGACGGCGGCGATCGCGAGGATGCCGATGAGAGTGACCGCCATGGTCGTGCTCATGCCGCGGCCTCCTCATCGGCGTCCTCGGGATGCGCGGCGCGCGCCTCGTACAGCGCGAGCGCGACGGTGGTGCCCACCGTCCACAGCACGCACCACACCAGGACGGCCGGCAGCCCCAGCCACAGCGTGGTGGTGTTGACGAAGGGCAGATACGGGGTGGCGAAGAACCCGGCCGTGGGCACGGCGAGGTACGCCAGATGACGCTGGCTCATGTCGGAATCCCGAGGGAGGAGGGGAGGGGCGCGAGGGCTCAGCTGCAGGGACCGGCGCTACAGGACGGGGCGGCGCAGGCCGTGGCCGGTGGCGGTTTCGTAGGCGTGCGCGGCACGCAGGGCGGTCAGCTCGGCGCGGGGCGCGGCGACGACCTGGAGGCCGACCGGCAGCCCGCCGGGCGTGAACCCGGCCGGCACGGAGAGCGCGGGCGTACCCATGACGGTGACGAAGTACGCCGAACGCATCCAGTCCAGGTACGTGTGCTGCTCCCGGCCCCCGACCACGGCCGGGTGCTCCAGATCCGCGTCGAAGGGCACGACCTGGCTGACGGGCGCGAGCAGCACGTCGTAACGGGAGAAGAAGTCCGTCGCCGCCAGGTGGATACGGGCGTGCGCCGCGGTCGCGCGGGCGAGGTCGGCGCCGGTCAGCTTCCGGCCCTCCTCGATGTTCCACACCAGGCTGGGCTTGAGGGCCCCGGGGTGCGCGTCGAGGAGCTCACCGAGCCCCTGGGCGAACAGCTGCGCCCGCCGAGTACGGAAGACGTCCTCGGCGCCGGCCAGATCCGGGCAGTCCTCGGTCACCCGGCAGCCCAGCTCCTCGAAGACCCGCAGCTGCGGCTCCAGAACGGCCGTGACCTCCGCGTCGACCGGCACCCGCCCGCCGAGGTCCGGCGTCCAGGCGACCCGCAGCCCGCGCAGATCCGCCGCCAGCGGGGCGCGGAAGGCCGCGCCCGGGGTGTCCAGGGAGAGCGGACAGCGCGGGTCGGGCCCGGCCATGACCGACAGCAGCAGCGCGGCGTCGGCGACGGTGCGGCCCATCGGCCCGGCGACGGCCAGCGTGTCCCACGGGTCGCTCGCGGGGTGGCACGGCACCCGGCCCGGCGTCGGGCGCAGGCCGACCACGTTGCAGAAGGAGGCGGGGTTGCGCAGCGAGCCGCCCATGTCGGAGCCGTCGGCGAGCGGGTGCATCCCGGCGGCGAGCGCGGCGGCCGCGCCACCGCTGCTGCCGCCGGCCGAGCGCGTGACGTCGTACGGGTTCCGGGTGGCGCCGAAGACCGGGTTGAACGTGTGCGAACCGGCCGCGAACTCCGGCACGTTGGTCTTGCCGATCCGGATCGCCCCGGCCGCCTGAACGCGCTCCACGAGAAGCTCGTCCTCATCGGGCACATGGTCGGCGAAGAGCGGCGAGCCGTGGGTGGTGCGCATCCCGCGGGTGAGGTGCGTGTCCTTGAAGGCAATCGGCAGGCCGTGCAGCGGACCGGTCTCCGCGCCGCGCACGAGCCGCTCGTCGGCGCCGGCCGCGGCCGCCAGCGCCCCCTCGGGATCGACCGTGACGACCGCGTTGACCTGCGGATTGACGCCATCGATCCGGTCCAGATGAGCCTGCACGACCTCCCGGGCCGACAACTCGCGCTTACGGATCCGAGCGGCGAGCTCGGTAGCGGGGGCGTACGTGATCTCGTCAATCTCGTCAGTCATGACCATCCGTCCTGGGCGGGGCTGGATGAGCGCTCATCCTGCGGCCGCTGCCGGAAGTGGTCAATAGTCCTGCGTGAATGAATCTTCTAGACGCCCAGATTTAACAAGTGACGCTTACGGCCGCACGGGTGACCTGAGGCGCCGAGGAGTAGCCCCCCGCGCGAGCCGCGGCTCAGCCCGCCGCCCGCAGTGACCGCATCAGCGGCGTAGGTGTGGCGCTGCGCTTCAGGGCCGCCACCACCAGGTGCGAGCTGACCGCCTCCACGTGCCGTACCCACGGCCCCTCGGTGAGAAAGGCGTGCAGCGCCGTCATCGACGGCTGGGTGACGTCCACCAGCAGCTGGTGCTCGCCCATCACCACCGCCGCGTACCGCACCAGCGGCGACTCCGTCAGCAGCCGTCCGACGGCCTCCACCGCGTCCGGACGCGTCCTGATCCACAGCAACGCCTCGACCGGCAGCCCCAGCAGCGCGGGCTCCACCGCGGCCCGTATCGACACCGCGCCCGACCGGGTCAGCGCCTCCACCCGGCGCCGCGCCGTCGCCTCGGACACCCCGGCCAGCGCGGCCAGCTCCTCGTGCGTGCGCCGCCCGTCCTCGGCCAGCGCCTCCACGATGCGCCGCTCCTCCGGGCCCAGCTCCTCGGCCGGCGCGCTCGCCTGCTCGGGGCGGGCCGGGAAGCGGGACAGCGCGGCCGCCTCGGCCTCGTCCAGGATGCCGGGGCGCCAGTCGTGGACCGTACGGAGGTACCGCAGGACGGGGGAGACGTGCTGGGCGGTCAGGCCCGGCACGGCCGGCGCCTCGTCGAGCATCAGCGTGGCCAGCCGGCCCGGCGGGCACTGCACCTCCGCCACGCAGTCCGGCGGCCCGGACAGCACGTAACTGAAGACCGTGCCGGCCCGGTCCGCCATCGCCAGCGCCGCGTCCCGTGCCGTACCGGGCGGGCAGCCCAGCCGCACGATCGCCGTCTCGCCGCGGGCGACCAGCCCGGTGACCGTCACCTGGCCGCTGCCCAGCAGGTGCAGGCCGCGGCGCGCGACGGTGCGCTCCGGCTCGCCGAGCGCGGCGGCGATGCGGCGCCAGGACGCCCGGCCGTCGATCTGCAGCGCGGCGATGATCCGGCGGTCCAGGGCGTCGGGCCCTTGGCCCGTGTCGGCAGCGGTCACGGGATCACAGTAACGACAGCCAAGAGACCCGTGACCGTCGCAGTATCGAGGCCCGTATGCGCCGCGAGGAGGCCCGTGTCCGTTGCGGTGACGAGGCCCATGTCCGTGTGGCACGGCCCGTGTCCGTCACCCGGAGGTGCGCGCACGCCCAGCCGCGGCCGTCGGCGGTAATGGGGCCCGTCCGTGCCGCGTGGGCCTCCTTCTCTTTGTTTCGGCAACGATTACCGAGGGTGAGAAGGTGCCCGTGGTCAATTACATATTGTAATTGTACGCCCTGTGAGGGAAATGCGGGCGTTCTCCTAGACTGGTGCTGTGAGCGAGCGCCCCGAGAACGACGACCCCGACCCGATCGACCCCGACCTGATTCCCGGTCCCGACCGCGACCCCTTCGACGAGATGATCGAGGCCGAGACCGAGCGAGACCCCGACCTCGCGGTGATCGAGGCCGGCAGCCGTACGCTGCGGGCCCAGGCCGGACCGCCGACGAGCGACGTGCCGGCGCGCCCCGAGGACCCCGAGGTGGACCGCGCGCTGCGCGCCGTGGAGGCCGAGCTGGCGACCCGCTGGGGCGAGACCAAGCTCGACCCGTCGGTGCAGCGCATCGCCGCGCTGATGGACATCCTCGGGGAGCCGCAGCGCTCGTACCGCTCCATCCACATCACCGGCACGAACGGCAAGACCAGCACCGCCCGCATGATCGAGGCGCTGCTGGCCGCCTTCGACCTGCGCACCGGGCGCTACACCAGCCCGCACGTCCAGTCGATCACCGAGCGGATCAGCCTGGACGGCGCGCCGATCTCCGCCGAGAAGTTCATCGAGACGTACGAGGACATCAAGCCGTACGTGGAGATGGTGGACGCGCGGGAGGACTACCGGCTGTCCTTCTTCGAGGTGATGACCGGGATGGCGTACGCCGCCTTCGCGGACGCGCCCGTCGACATCGCGGTCGTCGAGGTCGGGATGGGTGGTAAGTGGGACGCCACGAATGTGATCGATGGTGATGTCGCCGTCGTGACGCCGATCTCGCTCGATCACACCGACCGGCTCGGGGACACGCCGGAGGCGATCGCGGGCGAGAAGTCCGGGATCATCAAGAAGGACGCCACGGTCGTGCTCGCGCAGCAGCCGGTGGAGGCCGCTTCGGTGATGCTCAAGCGCGCCGTCGACGTGGACGCCACGGTCGCCCGCGAGGGCATGGAGTTCGGCGTGCTCGCGCGGGAGGTCGCGGTCGGCGGGCAGCTGCTGACGCTGCGCGGCCTGGGCGGCGAGTACACCGACGTCTTCCTGCCGCTGTACGGCGCGCACCAGGCGCACAACGCGGCCGTCGCGCTCGCCGCCGTCGAGGCGTTCTTCGGCGTCGGTACGGAGCACGCGCGCACGCTGGACATCGACACCATCCGGACCGCGTTCGCCTCGGTGTCCTCGCCGGGCCGGATGGAGGTCGTGCGCCGGAGCCCCACGGTGGTACTGGACGCGGCGCACAACCCCGCGGGCGCCCGCGCGACCGCCGAAGCGGTGACCGAGGCGTTCGGTTTCAGCCGACTTGTGGGTGTCGTCGGGGCCAGTGCGGACAAGGACGTGCGCGGGCTGCTGGAGGCGTTCGAGCCGATCTTCGCCGAGGTCGTGGTGACGCGGAACTCCACGCCGCGTTCGATGGATCCGGACGAGCTGGCGGCCCTGGCCGTCGAGGTCTTCGGCGCCGAGCGGGTGCAGGTCGAGCCGCGGCTGGACGACGCCCTGGAGGCGGCGATCACGCTGTCGGAGGAAGAGGGCGAGTACAGCGGCGCGGGCGTGCTGGTCACCGGCTCCGTGATCACGGTCGGTGAGGCCCGGCTGCTCATGGGAAGGAACTGACATGCGCACCCTGTGTGCGAGCACGCTGATCGGCGAGTTCTTCGTCATCGGCTTCGCCGGGCTGGTCGCCATGCAGACCTCGGACCTGTCCACGGCCACGGTCTGGACGGTCAGCGGCATCGCGATGCTGCTGTCGGTGCTGCTGTGCGGGATGCTGTCGCGGCCCGGCGGGGTGGCGCTCGGCTGGGTGCTGCAGATCGCGCTGATCGCCAGCGGTGTGATCGTGCCGACGATGTACTTCCTCGGCGTGGTCTTCGCCGCCCTGTGGTGGGCCTCGGTCCACTTCGGCCGCAAGATCGATGCGGCGAAGGCCCGTTGGGCGGCCCAGGCCGACGCCGCGGGCCCGGACCTGGCCTGAGCCCCGCACCCCCTGCGGGCCGGACCTCGGCTGACCCTCGGGGGGGCGCGGACCGACCCTCGCGCGACCGGGCCCGCCCTGAGCCCCCGCCCCCTGGCGGGACCCGCCACCGCCCGCCCCCTCGACCCCTTGCGGGGCCTGGGAACGGGCGGTTCCGGTGGTCCATGTAGCCTCGGGGCACCCGCTCACTGTCGTACGCACCCTAGGAGTCCCTTCGTGAGCCAGCGCACGCTCGTCCTGCTGAAGCCGGACGCGGTCCGCCGCGGTCTGATCGGCGAGATCATCGGCCGTATCGAGAAGAAGGCCGGCTGGACGGTCAGCGCCCTGGAGCTGCGCTCGCTGGGCCGCGACGTGCTCGCGCAGCACTACGCGGAGCACGAGGGCAAGCCTTTCTACGAGCCCCTGATGGACTTCATGTCCTCCGGTCCGGTTGTTTCTCTCGTCGTGGAGGGCGAGCGGGTGATCGAAGGGGTACGCCAGTTGGCGGGTCCGACCGACCCGATTGCCGCAGCGCCCGGGTCCATTCGGGGCGACTTCGGGACAATCACCCGGGAAAATCTCATTCACGCGTCCGACTCCGAGGAGTCCGCCGAGCGCGAGATCAAGATTTTCTTCCCCGGCCTGTCCTGACGGGGCATCAGGCACAAACCGCCCGCCACCTGGGGCGACCGAAGAAATTCGGTCGCCCTTTGGCATACGTACAGCCAATGGGGGAACGCATCACCCCGACACGACGTCACCATTAAGGGGGGCGGGCACGTGTTCCGCTGACAATGGCGGAGGAACCCCGCACCGCGTTCGAGCGGACGGGCCTTCCCGGACTACCATGAAGGCTTCCGCGCGTCAGCGCATCACCTCCTGCCGACCTCCAGTAAGCATTCGCTCCAGTTGGGAAGGCCAGACGTATCCTCATGGGGAACAACATGTCGTTCATCGGCCGTGACATGGCTGTCGACCTCGGCACCGCCAACACGCTGGTGTACGTCAGGGGTCGAGGGATCGTTCTGAACGAACCGTCGGTCGTGGCCATCAACACCAACACCGGCGGCATCCTCGCCGTGGGCGCAGAGGCCAAGAAGATGATCGGCCGGACCCCTGGCAACATCGTGGCCGTCCGCCCGCTGAAGGACGGCGTGATCGCCGACTTCGAGATCACCGAGCGGATGCTCCGCTACTTCATCCTCAAGATCCACAAGCGCCGGTACCTCGCCCGGCCGCGGGTCGTCGTCTGTGTGCCCTCCGGCATCACCGGCGTCGAGCGCCGCGCCGTCATCGAGGCGTCGACGCAGGCCGGCGCGCGCCAGGTGCACATCATCGAGGAGCCCATGGCCGCGGCCATCGGCTCCGGGCTGCCGGTCCACGAGGCCACCGGCAACATGGTCGTGGACATCGGCGGCGGCACGACCGAGGTCGCGGTCATCTCGCTCGGCGGCATCGTCACGGCGCAGTCCATCCGGGTGGCCGGCGACGAGCTGGACAACGCGATCATCCAGCACATCAAGAAGGAGTACAGCCTTCTGCTGGGCGAGCGCACGGCCGAGAGCATCAAGATCACGATCGGTTCGGCGTACGACCTCGACCAGGACGAGCACACCGAGATCCGCGGCCGCGACCTGGTCTCGGGCCTGCCCAAGACCGTGGTCATCTCCGCGGCCGAGGTCCGCAAGGCCATCGAGGAGCCGGTCAACTCCATCGTCGACGCGGTCAAGACCACGCTCGACAAGTGCCCGCCGGAGCTCTCCGGCGACGTGATGGACCGCGGCATCGTCCTCACCGGCGGCGGCGCCCTGCTCCGCGGCCTGGACGAGCGGCTCCGCCGCGAGACCGGCATGCCGATCCACATCGCCGAGGACCCGCTCGACTCCGTCGCGCTCGGTTCCGGCAAGTGCGTGGAGGAGTTCGAGGCTCTTCAGCAGGTCCTCGATTCGCAGCCGCGCAGATGACCTCCGTCGGCGATCTGCCGTACGGCCGCCTGCCAGCCCGTACGGCAGATCGTTGATATACAACAGACACCACGCACTCCTGTAGTACCCCCCCCCGAACCCCCACCCCCACCCCCAGCCCTCCGCATCCCGCCCGACGTCCCGGCAGTACTGGCAGTTCTGGCAGTACTGCCAGTTCCGGCAGTACACGCACCTTCGGTACCGCCGCCGCGCGGCGGTCCGCGCACAACTCAAGTAAAGGCACAACCCAGATCCCCAGCGAGACCGGCGCGGGCCCGCAGCCGGCCGGTCCTACGAGGAAGGACACGGCCGCCGCACGTGAGGGACACACGAGAGAGCCGGCTCCTGCTGGTGCTGCTGGTCGCGATCGCGTTCGCACTGATCACGGTGGACATCCGCGGCGGCGAGCAGTCCCCGCTCCAGGGTGCCCGGCAGGCCGCGGCCTCCGCCTTCGGGCCGGTCGAGACCGGTGTCGCCTCGGTCGTGGACCCCGTCGGCAACGCCGTCGACGCCGTCCGTGATTCCGACGGCCGGCACAGCCGCATCGCCGAACTGGAACGCGAGAACGCCGCCCTGAAGGCCAAGCTCGGCTCCTCCGGCCGCGACCACGTGCGCGCCGGAGAGCTGGACAAGATGCTCAAGACCGCGGGCGCCGGCCAGTACGGCATCAAGGGCGCCCAGGTCATCGCCATAGGAGCCGCCCAGGGCTTCTCCTGGACCGTCACCATCGACGCCGGTTCCAAGGACGGCATCGCCCGCGATATGACCGTACTGAACGGCGACGGGCTCGTCGGCCGGGTCACCACCGTCGGCAAGGACACCGCCACCATCCTGCTCGCCATCGACCCCGACTTCACCGTCGGCACCCGCATGGAGAAGACCAACGAGATCGGCTTCGCCAACGGGCAGGGCGGCGGGCCACTGCGCGTCCAGCTCCTCAACGGCAAGGCGAACGTGAAGAAGGGCGACCGTATGGTCACCTTCGGCTCCAGCGAGGGCAAGCCCTTCGTGCCCGGCGTGCCGGTCGGCACCATCACCCACGTCGGCAGCGCCAACGGCGACCTCACCCGCACGGTCCAGGTCAAGCCCTTCGCCGGCTTCTCCCGCCTGGACGTCGTCGGCGTCGTCGTCCAGCCGCCGCGCGACAACCCCCGGGACACGGTCCTGCCGCCCAAGCCCGCCAAGCCCAAGCCCACCCCGACGGTCACCGTGACCGCCAAGCCCAAGCCTTCTCCGAGCGGCGCTACCAGGAGCTGAGCCCGATGCGCATCAACCGGATCCTCCTCTCCACCGCCCTCGTGGCCGTGGCCCTCGTCGTCCAGGTGGGTGTGCTCGCACGGCTCCACCTCCCCGGCGCCGTACCCGACCTGCTCCTCCTCGTCGTCCTCGGTCTGTCCATGGTCTACGGGCACGTCGCCGGCGCCTTCATCGGCTTCGGCGCCGGGCTCCTCGCCGACCTGGCACCGCCCTCCGACCACGCGATCGGCCGCTACGCCCTCGTGCTCTGCGTCATCGGCTACGTCGCCGGGCTCACCAGGCCCGACAAGAGCCGGCACCGCTCCGCCTCGATGCCGCTGATCGTCGTGGTCTGCGCCGCCATCGGCTCGACCCTGCTCTACGCCGGCGTCGGCTCGCTGGCCGGCGACAACGCGGGCCACACCGTCGGCATCCCCCTCCTGCTGCTCACCGCCACCGTCTACGACCTCGTGCTCGCCCCCTTCAGCGTCCCGCTCGTGATGGCCCTGGCCCGTCGCTCGGACAACGATCCGCTGGCCGGGGAGAGTTCCGGCGGCACGCAGTCCGGTCCGATGCCGGGCGAGGCCGCGTACGGCTGGCTCTCCACCGGCAGCGGGCTGCGCATGAGCCGCCCCGGGCGCGGCGGCCGGACACCGCGGATCGGCACCCAGCGCGGCGGCCTGCTCGGCGGCAAGGCGAACCGCACGAAGACGGCACGCATCAAGGGGGTCAAGCGCCTGTGAGCAATATTCCTGAGACGGGCAAGACCTCCCGTGTCACCGTCCGCCTCGTCGCCATCCAGATACTGGTCTTCTCGCTGCTGCTGACCCTCGGCGGCCGGCTGTGGTACCTCCAGATCCGCAACGGCGACGAGTACGCCGCCGAGGCCAGCGGCAACCACGTCCAGCAGGTCGTCGATCCGGCCGTGCGCGGCTCGATCCTCGACGCGCGCGGCGTGCCGCTCGCCGACAACGAGACCCGCCTCGTCGTCTCCGCCAGCCGTACCGCGCTGATGAAGATGGACGACGAGGGCAAGGCCGTACTGACCCGGCTGGCGCATGTCCTGGGCATGTCCTACCAGGATGTCCGCAACAAGGTCCGGCTCTGCGACGCCAAGACCCCGCAGCCCTGCTGGAACGGCTCGCCCTTCCAGCCCATCCCGATCACCGACGAGGCCACCACCCAGCAGGCGCTGAAGATCCGGGAGAGTTCCGAGGACTTCCCCGGCATCTCCGCCGAGCCCACCGCCGTACGCCGTTACCCGGCCCCCGCCAAGGCCGCGACCTCCCAGGTGCTCGGCTACCTCTCGCCGGTCACCGACGAGGAGATCAAGAAGGCGGAGCACACCGACTCGCCGTTCCTGCGCTCGGACATGGTCGGCCGCTCGGGTCTTGAGCGTACGTACGACAGCGCGCTGCGCGGCAAGGCCGGCGTCACCCGCTACCAGGTCGACAACCTCGGCCGGGTCATGGGCAAGGGCAAGAGCGACCCGGCCCGGCCCGGGGACAACGTCGTGACGTCGATAGACGCCCGCGTGCAGGGCGTGGCGGAGCAGCAGCTGCACCAGGCGATGCTGGACGCCCGCAAGCAGCACGACCGCAACACCGGCACGAACTACAAGGCCGACGCGGGCGCCGTGGTCGTGATGGAGGCCAAGACCGGCCGGGTGGTCGCGATGGCCTCCCAGCCGGACTACGACCCGAACTCCTGGGTCGGCGGCATCTCGGGGAAGGACTACGACAAGCTCACCGGCAAGAAGTCCAACTACCCGCTGCTGAACCGCGCGATCCAGGGCCAGGCGGCCCCCGGCTCGATCTTCAAGGTCATCTCGTCCTCGGCCGCGGTCAACGCCGGGTACGACTTCAACGGCCGGTACAACTGCTCCAGCTCGTACAACGTCGGCGGGCAGGTCTTCAAGAACTTCGAGTCCGAGAGCCACGGTGCGATCACCCTGGGCCGGGCGCTGGAGGTCTCCTGCGACACCGTCTTCTACGACTTGGCCTACAAGCAGTGGCTCAAGGACGGCGGCAACAAGCCCAAGGACCCCAAGGACTGGTTCTACAAGACCGCGCACCAGTTCGGCCTCGGCAAGGAGACCGGCATCGACCTGCCCAACGAGGTCAAGGGCCGGGTCCCGGACCGCCAGTGGAAGAAGGACTTCTGGAAGGCCAACAAGGACTCCTGGTGCAAGACCGGCAAGAAGGGCGGCAGCTACGTCCAGCGCCTCGCCTACGAGAGCTGTCTCGAAGGCATGAAGATGCGCGCCGGTGACTCGGTCAACTACTCCATCGGCCAGGGCGACACCCTCGTGACGCCGATCCAGATGGCGACGATCTACGGGGCCATCTCCAATGGCGGGACGATGTACGACCCGACCATCGGCAAGGCGGTCATCAGCGCCAACGGCAAGAAGGTCCGGGACATCGCGCCGCACGCGCACGGCAAGCTCCCCGACACGCCCAAGACGCTGAAGCAGATCGACAAGGCGCTGGCCGGCGTGGCCACCCGCGGCACCGCTGCCTGGCGGTTCCAGAACTGGCCGCAGAAGCAGATCCCGATGCACGCCAAGACCGGTACCGCCGAGGTCTACGGCAAGCAGACGACGTCGTGGTTCGCCACGTACACCAAGGACTACACGATCGTCATGACGATCTCCCAGGGTGGTACGGGCTCCGGCGCCTCGGGTCCGGCCGTCCGCAAGATCTACGACGCGCTGTACGGCGTGGACGCCAAGGGCAAGGTCCACAAGGACAAGGCGCTGCTGTCCAGGCCGCAGGCGAGCCTGCCGAAGATCGACCGGGACGGCAACATCACGTCCGGCAAGCTGACCAAGCCGATCATCAACGACGAGAAGAAGCCGGAAGGGGCGGTCCAGTGACCAGCAGCAGCTACGCCATCCGGCGCTACGCCCCCGACCGCGGCGTCTGGTCCAAGCTCACCGCCCGGGACTCCGTCGTCCGGCGGCTGGACTGGATACTGCTCTTCTCCTGCCTGGCGCTCTCGCTCATCGGCGCGGTCCTGGTCTTCTCGGCCACCCGCAACCGCATCGAGCTGAACCACGGCGACCAGTACTCCTACGTCCTCAAGCACCTGCTCAACACCGGCATCGGCCTCGCCCTCGCGGCCGCCACGGTGTGGCTGGGCCACCGCACGCTGCGCGGCGCCGTCCCGATCCTGTACGGGCTCTCGCTGGTGCTGTCCGCGCTGGTGCTGACCCCGCTCGGCGCCACCATCAACGGCTCGCGGTCCTGGCTGGCCATTCCCGGCGGACTGTCCCTGCAGCCCGCCGAGTTCGCGAAGATCACCATCACGCTGGGCATGGCGATGGTCCTCGCGGCACGGGTCGACGCGGGCGACCGGGAACACCCGGGCCACCGCTCCGTCCTCCAGGCGCTCGCCATCGCACTGGTCCCCATAGGGGTCATCATGCTGATGCCGGACCTCGGCTCGGTCATGGTGCTCGGCACGATCGTGCTCGCCGTACTGCTCTCCTCCGGCGCGTCCAACCGCTGGGTCATCGGCCTGCTCACCCTGGGCGTCGTGGGCTGTCTGAGCGTCTGGCAGCTGCACCTCCTCGACGACTACCAGATCGCCCGGTTCGCGGCCTTCGCCAACCCGAGCCTGGACCCGGCGGGCGTCGGCTACAACACCAACCAGGCCCGTATCGCGATCGGTTCCGGCGGGCTCTTCGGCTCGGGCCTGTTCCAGGGCAGCCAGACCACCGGCCAGTTCGTGCCCGAGCAGCAGACCGACTTCATCTTCACGGTCGCCGGTGAGGAGCTGGGCTTCCTCGGCGCAGGCCTGATCATCTTCCTGCTGGGCGTGGTGCTCTGGCGGGCCTGCCGGATCGCCCGGGAGTCCTCCGAGCTCTACAGCACGATCGTCGCGTCCGGCATCATCGCCTGGTTCTCCTTCCAGGCCTTCGAGAACATCGGGATGACGCTGGGGATCATGCCGGTCACCGGCCTGCCGCTGCCCTTCGTCTCCTACGGCGGCACGTCGATGTTCGCCGTGTGGATCGCCATCGGACTGCTGCAGTCGATCAGAGTGCAGCGGCCCGTCTCCGCCTGACCCGCCGACATCCCGCCGTGGCCCGGTTCCCCGCGAAGGGGGCCGGGCCACAGGCGTTCCGGTACGCGTACCCACTTCACGCGGACACGGACTGTGACGGGTCTTACGTGGCGGTAACGCCGTCCGGGCGGCATGCTGTCGCGGACAGCAGTGAGCCAGAGTTCCGTATCCGTACGCAGGCGCCCCCAAGCCGCCCCGTCAGGAGAAGTCAGCTCCCATGTTCTCGAAGGTCCTGGTCGCCAACCGTGGCGAAATCGCAATCCGCGCCTTCCGCGCCGCCTATGAGCTGGGCGCGCAGACCGTCGCGGTGTTCCCCCACGAGGATCGCAACTCCGGCCACCGCCTCAAGGCGGACGAGGCTTACCAGATCGGCGAGCCCGGCCACCCCGTGCGCGCGTACCTCTCGGTCGACGAGGTCGTCAGCGCGGCACGGCAGGCCGGCGCCGACGCCGTCTACCCCGGATACGGCTTCCTCTCCGAGAACCCCGACCTGGCCGCCGCCTGCGCCGAGCAGGGCATCACCTTCGTCGGACCCTCCACCGAGATCCTGGAGCTCACCGGCAACAAGGCGCGCGCCATCGCCGCCGCCAAGGCCGCCGGGCTGCCCGTCCTCGCCTCCTCCGCGCCGTCCTCCGATGTCGAGGAGCTGCTGGCGGCGGCCGAGACGATGGAGTTCCCGGTCTTCGTGAAGGCGGTGGCCGGCGGCGGCGGGCGCGGCATGCGCCGCGTCGCCGAGCGCGCCCAGCTGCGCGAGGCGATCGAGGCGGCGGCCCGCGAAGCCGAGTCGGCCTTCGGCGACCCGACCGTCTTCCTGGAGCAGGCCGTCGTCGACCCGCGCCACATCGAGGTGCAGATCCTCGCCGACACCCACGGCAACGTCATCCACCTCTACGAGCGGGACTGCAGCGTCCAGCGCCGCCACCAGAAGGTCATCGAACTGGCCCCGGCCCCCAACCTCGCCCCCGAGCTGCGCGAACGCATCTGCGCCGACGCCGTCGCCTTCGCCCGGCAGATCGGCTACACCTGCGCCGGTACCGTCGAATTCCTCGTCGACGCCCGCGGCAACCACGTCTTCATCGAGATGAACCCGCGCATCCAGGTCGAGCACACCGTCACCGAAGAGGTGACGGACGTCGACCTCGTGCAGTCGCAGCTGCGCATCGCCTCCGGTGAATCGCTGGCCGACCTCGGGCTCAGCCAGGACAAGATCGTGCTGCGCGGCTCGGCGCTGCAGTGCCGCATCACCACCGAGGACCCCGCCAACGGCTTCCGGCCCGACACCGGCCGGATCACCGCCTACCGCTCCCCGGGCGGCGCGGGCGTCCGCCTGGACGGCGGCACCAACCTCGGCGCCGAGGTCGGCGCGCACTTCGACTCGATGCTGGTCAAGCTCACCTGCCGGGGCCGGGACTTCGCCACCGCCGTCGGGCGCGCCCGACGCGCCGTCACCGAATTCCGCATCCGCGGCGTGGCCACCAACATCCCGTTCCTCCAGGCGGTACTGGACACCCCGGACTTCCGCGACGGGAAGGTCACCACCTCCTTCATCGAGCAGCACCCCGAACTGCTCACCCAGCGCGGCTCCGCCGACCGCGGCACCCGCATCCTCGAATACCTCGCCGACGTCACGGTCAACAAGCCGCACGGCGACCGCCCCGTCAGCATCGCGCCGCACGAGAAGCTGCCCGCGATCGACACCTCCGCGCCGGTCTCCGACGGCTCCCGGCAGCGGCTCCGGCAGCTCGGCCCCGAGGGCTTCGCCGCCGACCTGCGCGCCCGCCCCGCGCTCGGCGTCACCGACACCACCTTCCGCGACGCCCACCAGTCCCTGCTGGCCACCCGCGTCCGTACCAAGGACCTGCTGGAGGTCGCCGGGCACGTCGCCCGTACGACACCCGAGCTGCTCTCCCTCGAAGCGTGGGGCGGCGCGACGTACGACGTGGCGCTGCGCTTCCTGTACGAGGACCCGTGGGAGCGGCTGGCCGCGCTGCGCGAGGCCGTCCCCAACATCTGTCTGCAGATGCTGCTGCGCGGCCGCAACACCGTCGGCTACACCCCCTACCCGGAGCAGGTCACCCGCTCCTTCGTGCAGGAGGCCGCCGACACCGGCATCGACATCTTCCGCATCTTCGACGCGCTGAACAACGTCGACCAGATGCGCCCCGCGATCGACGCCGTGCGCGAGACCGGCACCGCGATCGCCGAGGTCGCCATGAGCTACACCGGCGACCTCGCCAGCCCCGGCGAGAAGCTCTACACCCTCGACTACTACCTCCGCCTCGCCGAGCAGATGGTGGACGCCGGCGCCCATGTCCTCGCCATCAAGGACATGGCCGGACTGCTCCGCGCCCCCGCCGCGAGGAAGCTGGTCACCGCGCTCCGCGAGAACTTCGACCTGCCCGTCCACATCCACACCCACGACACCCCCGGCGGCCAGCTCGCCACCTACCTCGCGGGCTGGGAGGCCGGCGCGGACGCGGTGGACGGCGCCTCGGCAGCCCTGGCCGGCACCACCAGCCAGCCCGCGCTCTCCGCGATCGTGGCCGCCGCCGCGCACACCGACCGCGACACCGGCATCGACCTCGGCGCGGTCTGCGCCCTGGAGCCGTACTGGGAAGCCGTACGCAAGGTCTACGCACCCTTCGAGGCGGGCCTGCCGGCACCCACCGGACGCGTCTACGCGCACGAGATCCCCGGCGGCCAGCTCTCCAACCTCCGCCAGCAGGCCATCGCGCTCGGCCTCGGCGACCGCTTCGAGCAGATCGAGCAGGCCTACGCGGGCGCCGACCGGCTGCTCGGCCGCCTGGTCAAGGTCACCCCCAGCTCCAAGGTGGTCGGCGACCTCGCGCTGGCGCTGGTCGGCGCCGGGGTCTCCACCGAGGAGTTCGCCGCCGACCCGGCCCGCTTCGACATCCCCGGCTCGGTCATCGGCTTCCTCCGCGGCGAGCTGGGCGAACCGGCCGGCGGCTGGCCCGAGCCGCTGCGCAGCCGCGCTCTGGAAGGCCGCGCCGAGGCCCCCGGCATCACCGAGCTGAGCGCCACCGAGAGCAAGCGGCTCTCCGGCACCTCCGCCGAACGCCAAGAGGTACTGAACGAACTCCTCTTCCCCGGCCCGGACAAGGAGTTCCGGGCGCACCGCGAGCGCTACGGCGACACCTCCCCGCTCTCCAGCGACCTGTTCTTCTACGGGCTGCACCACGGTGAGGAGAACGTCGTCCGGCTCGCCCCCGGCGTCCAGCTGCTCATCGGCCTGGAGGCGATCTCCGAGGCCGACGAGCGCGGCATGCGCACCGTGATGTGCATCCTCAACGGCCAGCTGCGGCCCATCCAGGTCCGCGACCGCGCGGTGGCCAGCGAGGTGCCGACGGCGGAGAAGGCCGACAAGACCCACCCCGGCCACCTCCCCGCCCCGTTCGCCGGCGTGGTCACCCTCGCCGTCGAGGAGGGCGAGCAGGTCGAGGCGGGCGCCACCATCGGCACCATCGAGGCCATGAAGATGGAGGCGGCGATCACCGCGCCCACCGGCGGCACGGTCACCCGCATCGCCATCTCCCCGGTCGCCCAGGTCGAGGGCGGCGACCTGCTCATCGTCGTGGAGTGAGACACAGGCTCTGAGCACCGGCCCGGTGCGCGGCAGGCTTCCCGGCCCGCCGCGCACCGGGCCGCGCACCGCGCCGCCTGCCGGGCCGCTTCCCGGCCGCGCGAGGGCTCCCCAAAAGCGGGACAGGACAGTACGTTCGCCCCATGGCGGACACCGTGCGCGAGATCGAGCGGAAGTACGAAGCCGACGGCGCGGGCCTGCCGCCCGGCGGCCTCCCCGACCTGACCGGCGTCGACCGCATCGCCTCCGTCACGGAACGGGACGCGGTCACCCTGGACGCCACCTACTACGACACCGCCGACCGGCGGCTGGCCCGCGACGGCATCACCCTGCGCCGCCGCACCGGCGGCGACGACGCCGGCTGGCACCTGAAACTGCCCGTCGCCACGCACGTACGCGACGAGATCCGCGCCCCGCTCACCGACACCGTCCCGCGCGCCCTGCGCGGCCTGCTGCGCTCCCGCGTCCGCGACGCCGCACTGGCCCCCCTCGTACGGATCGAGACCCGCCGCGAGACCCGGCAACTGCTGGCCGCCGACGGCACGGTCCTCGCCGAAGTGGCCGCCGACCAGGTACGCGCCACCCGCCCGGCGGGCCCCGGCCGCACCGCCGAATGGGCCGAGACCGAAGTCGAACTCACCCCGGACGGCGACGTGACCCTCCTCGACGCCGTCGAGGCCCGTCTCCTGGACGCCGGGCTGCGCCCCGCCTCCACAGCCTCCAAAGCGGCCCGGGCACTGCGCGACACGGCACCCAAGGGCGAACGGAAGGAAGCCGGACCGAAAAGCGCGCGAAAGGCGCCCACCAGGGTCCCCGAAGCGGACGGCGGCGGCGAGCCCTCCGCCGAGCAGGTCGTCCTCCGCTACCTCGCCCGCCAGGTCCGCGCCGTCGTCGAGCTCGACCCCGCCGTCCGCCGCGACCTGCCCGACGCCGTGCACCAGATGCGGGTGGCCACCCGCCGCCTGCGCAGCGCCCTGCGCTCGTACGCCACCGTCCTGGACCGCTCCGCGACCGACCCCGTCGGCGCCGAGCTGAAATGGCTCGCCACGGAGCTGGGCGTCGGCCGCGACGCCGAGGTGCTCACCGCCCGCCTCCAGGAGGCACTGGCCGCGCTCCCCAAGGAACTGCGGCCCGGACCGGTACGCACCCGGCTGCGCACCTGGTCACAGGCCCACCGCTCCGGTACCCGCCGGCACCTGACCGCCGTCCTGGACGGCACGCGCTACCTCGCGCTGCTGGAGTCCCTCGACGCGCTGCTCACCGACCCGCCCCGGGCCCGGGCCGCCGCCCGCCCGGCCGCGCAGGTACTGCCGAAGGCGGTCGAGCGGGACTTCCGGCGGCTGGCCGGACACGTGGCGACCGCGCTGGCCGCGCCGCCCGGACGCGACCGCGACCTGGCGCTCCACGAGGCCCGCAAGGCCGCCAAGCGGACCCGGTACGCGGCGGAGGCGGCCCGCCCGGAACTGGGCCGCCCCGCCAAGGAGCTCGCCGCCCGGATGACGGAGCTGCAGGAGCTGCTCGGCGACCACCAGGACGGCGTGCTGGCCCGCGAGGCGCTGCGCGAGCTGGCCGCCCAGGCCCACGCGGCGGGCGAGAACGCCTTCGCGTACGGCGTCCTGTACGCCCGCGAGGAGTCCCGCGCCACCGCCCGCGAACACGAGCTGCCGACCCTGTGGGCCACGATCGCCGTACCGGACCTCCACACGGCGGTGACCAGCGGCGTCAGCACGGATTCGGGGACCGCCCGGGGAGCGCGTTAGGCTTGAGGGTCACCCTTCCCAGCTCACGCTGTCCCGATCTGAGAGAGAACGCCGCGATGCCTGTCGAGACGGTCTTCCCGCGCCTGGAAGCGCTTCTCCCGCATGTCCAGAAGCCCATCCAGTACGTCGGTGGAGAGCTCAACTCCACCGTCAAGGACTGGGACGCGTGCGACGTGCGCTGGGCGCTCATGTACCCCGACGCGTACGAGGTAGGGCTGCCCAACCAGGGCGTCCAGATCCTGTACGAGGTCCTGAACGAGCGCGAGGGCGTGCTCGCCGAGCGCACCTACAGCGTCTGGCCCGACCTCGAGGCGCTGATGCGCGAGCACGGTGTGCCGCAGTTCACGGTCGACGCGCACCGCCCCGTCGACGCGTTCGACGTGCTCGGCGTCTCCTTCTCCACCGAGCTGGGCTACACCAACCTGCTCACCGCGCTGGACCTGGCCGGCATCCCCATGTACGCCAAGGACCGCACGGAGGACCACCCGCTGATCCTCGCGGGCGGCCACGCCGCCTTCAATCCCGAGCCGATCGCGGACTTCCTGGACTGCGCGGTGGTCGGCGACGGCGAGCAGGCCGTACTGGAGATCACCGAGATCATCCGGGCCTGGAAGGACGAGGGCCGCCCCGGCGGCCGCGACGAGCTGCTGTTCCGCCTCGCGAAGACCGGCAGCGTCTACGTTCCCAGGTTCTACGACGTGGAGTACCTCGCCGACGGGCGCATCAGCCGCGTCGTGCCGAACCGCTCCGGCGTCCCGTGGCGCGTGTCCAAGCACACCGTCATGGACCTGGACGAGTGGCCGTACCCGAAGCAGCCGCTCGTCCCCCTGGCCGAGACCGTCCACGAACGGATGTCGGTCGAGATCTTCCGTGGCTGCACCCGCGGCTGCCGTTTCTGCCAGGCCGGCATGATCACGCGTCCCGTACGGGAGCGAAGCATCACCGGCATCGGCGACATGGTGGACAAGGGCCTGAAGGCCACGGGATTCGAGGAGGTCGGCCTGCTGTCGCTGTCCTCCGCGGACCACACCGAGATCGGCGACATCGCGAAGGGCCTCGCCGACCGGTACGAAGAGGACAAGATCGGCCTCTCCCTCCCCTCCACCCGCGTCGACGCGTTCAACATCGACCTGGCCAACGAGCTGACCCGCAACGGCCGTCGCTCGGGCCTGACGTTCGCGCCCGAGGGCGGCAGCGAGCGCATCCGCAAGGTCATCAACAAGATGGTCTCGGAGGAGGACCTGATCCGTACGGTCTCCACGGCCTACGGCAACGGCTGGCGGCAGGTGAAGCTGTACTTCATGTGCGGCCTGCCGACCGAGACCGACGAGGACGTGCTGCAGATCGGCGACATGGCGGTCAACGTCATCGCCGAGGGCCGCCGGGTCTCCGGCCAGAACGACATCCGCTGCACGGTCTCCATCGGCGGCTTCGTGCCCAAGCCGCACACCCCCTTCCAGTGGGCGCCGCAGCTGAGCGCCGAGGAGACCGACGCCCGGCTCACCAAGCTCCGCGACAAGATCCGCGGCGACAAGAAGTACGGCCGCTCGATCGGCTTCCGCTACCACGACGGCAAGCCCGGCATCGTCGAGGGCCTGCTCTCCCGCGGCGACCGCCGCATCGGCGCCGTGATCCGCGCGGTCTACGAGGACGGCGGCCGCTTCGACGGCTGGCGCGAGCACTTCTCCTACGACCGCTGGATGCAGGCCGCCGAGAAGACGCTCCCCGACTTCGGCGTCGACGTCGCCTGGTACACCACCCGCGAGCGCACCTACGAAGAGGTCCTCCCCTGGGACCACCTGGACTCCGGCCTGGACAAGGACTGGCTCTGGGAGGACTGGCAGGACGCCCTCGACGAAACCGAGGTCGACGACTGCCGCTGGACGCCCTGCTTCGATTGCGGGGTGTGCCCGCAGATGGACACCGAGATCCAGATCGGCCCGACCGGCAAGAAGCTGCTTCCGCTCACGGTCGTGAAGTAGACCTGCGGCAGTTCGGCCCGGTCACCGCAAATCGGTGGCCGGGGCCGCGGGGACGCCGCACACTGTTGCGATGCCACAGCTGATCGCACCCACCCTGCGTGTCCAGGCTTCGTTTCTGGAGGCGATGAAGGAGCTCCGGGCCGAGGGCCGGGGCGAGGCCGGCGACGACTCGGCCGTCGGCCGGGAGATCCGGGAGTTCGCGGCGGGGTGGGACGACCCGGTCGTCTTCTCCCGGTACACCGACTGGCTGCGCTCGATGACCTGCGAAGAGATCGTGCGGCCGCTGGGCTGGGTGCCGTGCACCAACCTCTGGTACGTCGACGGCGACACCTTCCTCGGCCGCCTCGGCCTGCGCCACGAGCTGAACGAATTCCTGCTGGAGCTCGGCGGCCACATCGGCTACGACGTGCGCCCCACCGCCCGGCGCCGCGGGCACGCCACCGCCATGCTGCGTGCCGCGCTGCCGCTGGCCCACGCGCTCGGCATCAGGTCGGCGCTGGTCACGTGCGACATCGCCAACACCGCGTCACGTAAGGTCATCGAGGCCTGTGGCGGGACCCTCGAGGACGAGCGCGGCGGAAAGCTGCGCTACTGGGTGCCGACGCGGGCGGAGACGTGAGCGACAGAACGTAGCGGTACTCGGGGGAGCGGCGCGGCATGGCGTACGGCGGCAATCAGTACGGCGGCAAGCATGACGGTGGCAGTCAGTACGGCGGCCACCACCTGGCACGGGAGCGGGAGCCGGGCGGCGGCTGCTGCCTCGCCCAGGTCATCAAGATCCCGGTGCTGATCGTCGTCGTCCCGTTGCGGCTGTTCTGGGACGCGCTGTGCTGGATCGGCCGCCATGTGCTGGCGCCCGTCGGGCGCTGGGTGTACCGGTGGATCCTCGCCCCGGTCGGGCGGGCGATCGCCTGGCTGGTCCAGTACCTGATCGTCGTCCCGTTGACCTTCCTGATCCGGTATCTGCTGGTGATACCGGCGATCTGGCTGTACCGCTGGATCCTCACGCCCATCGGGCACGCCCTCGCCCGGCTGGCGTACTACCTGCTGGTGGTGCCGGTCCGGTGGTGCTACCAGTGGGTGCTCGCGCCGATCGGACGGGCGCTGGCGTGGCTCGCGCACTACCTGCTCGTCGTCCCGGCCGTGGCCGTGTGGGAGTACGTGCTGTGGCCCGTCCTGCGGGCGGTCGGCGCGGCCGTCGCGTGGGCCTGGCGGATCGCCGGGTACGTTTCCCGGGCGGTCGGCCGGGGCATTGCCGCCCTGTGGCGGTGGCTGGTCGTCGCGCCGCTGCGCTGGACGTACCGCTGGATCCTCACCCCCGTGGGGCACGCGATCCGGGCGGTCCTCTGGCCGCCGGTGCGGGCCGCGCTGTCCGCCGCGCGCACCGCGGCGCGCGAGGTGCGGCTCGCGCTCTTCGGGTGACAGAGCGCACCCCGGCGGGAACCGTCGGCCCGCCGGGCACGTACTCTAGGTAGCAGTACGACCCCACTGACGAAGGACTGACGACACTGGGCAAGCGACAGCCCGAAGGCCCGCCGCCCGCACCGGCGGTGCAGCGCATCCGACTGCGCTACACCAAGCGCGGCCGCCTCCGGTTCACCAGCCACCGTGACTTCCAGCGCGCTTTCGAGCGGGCGCTGCGCCGTGCCGAGGTGCCCATGGCGTACTCCGCGGGCTTCACCCCGCATCCCAAGGTGTCGTACGCCAATGCCGCGCCCACGGGCACCGGCAGCGAGGCCGAGTACCTGGAGATCGCCCTCACCGAGCGACGGGACCCGGCGGCGCTGCGCGCGCTGCTGGACGAGTCGCTGCCGGACGATCTCGATGTGATCGACGCCGTGGAGGCCCACACCAGCGGGCTCGCCGACCGGCTGCAGGCATCGGTGTGGGAGCTGCGGCTGGACGGCGTGTCCGTCGCGGACGCGGAGCGGGCCGTCGCGGCGTTCCTCGCGGCGGAGGAAGTGCCCGTCGAGCGGGCGACGAAGAAGGGCATCCGCACCTTCGACGCGCGTGCGGCGGTCGCGGATCTCCAGGCGGGTGCGTGCGAGGCCGATAGGCCCGGAGCTGATGCCTGTGCGATACTGCGGCTGGTTGTTCGGCATCTGACACCTGCCGTACGACCCGACGACGTCCTGTCCGGCCTCCGAGCTACGGCCGACCTGGCGCCGCCGGTCCCCGCAGCGGTGACCAGGCTGGCGCAGGGGCTGCTCGATGAGGAGACCGGCGCGGTGACCGACCCGCTCGCGCCCGACCGCGACGCAGCCATGGCCGCCCCACCCACGGCCGCCGGGCTGACTGCCGCGACGCAGGCACCGCCCGCAGGCGGTGGAGCGGCGGACGGCGCAGCGTAGGACTGCCGTCGTCGCGTCGCCGATCAGCCAGGGAGCCACCCCGGTCCGGCGAACGAACTGACCTGAAGACTTTCGCCGGTCCCGGACAACAGGGCCCGGCGAGCGAGACTAGAGCTCCCGTGTGGCGCCCGCGCCCCGGACCGCGGCACCGCTTTACATGCGGGCCGCGGCCGGAACCGGACGCGGCGCCCGGGAGCGTGACGGGAGAACCGCCCGCATGCTCGAACCCATTGAGCCCACGGAATCCGCGGAGCCGGCGAACAGCCGCTCCGACAACAGCACACCGAGTGACACCCTGCCGCCGCGCCGCAGGCGCCGTGCGGCGTCCCGGCCCGCGGGGCCGCCGGTGGGAGGGGCCGCCGCCTCCGGCGTGACGGCCGCACAGCCGGCCGACGCGCCCGGCGACGCCGCCGCTCCCCAGGAGCCCGCTGCCGCCGC
>NZ_JBEPFC010000027.1:0-57245 GCF_040301705.1 Streptomyces sp. NPDC000151
GGCCGGGGCGAGCGGGCCGGGCAGCAGCCGACCGGGCAGAGGTCGTGACTGGGCCCCAGCGCACCGAGCGCGCAGCGCTCCGGGGAGCGGCCGCGCTCGGCCGCCGCGCGCTCCAGCAGCAGGTCGCGGACGGCCGCGGCGAACCGCGGGTCGGCGCCGACGGTGGCGGAGCGGACCACCGGCAGGCCCAGCTCGGCGGCCTTGGCCGTGGCCTCCGTGTCGAGGTCGTACTTGACCTCCATGTGGTCCGAGACGAAGCCGATGGGGGCCATCACGACGGCCGGGACGCCCTGCGTGTGCAGCGTCTCCAGGTGGTCGCAGATGTCGGGCTCCAGCCAGGGGATGTGCGGGGCGCCGCTGCGGGACTGGTAGACGAGCCGCCAGGGGTGGGCCGTGCCGGTCTCCTCGCGCACCGCGTCGGCGATCACCTGGGCCACGTCGAGGTGCTGCGCGACATACGCGCCGCCCTCGCCGCCCTCGGTGTGCTCCTCCGGGCGCCCCGAGGTGTCGGCGGCGGCGGTGGGGATGGAGTGCGTGGTGAACGCGATGTGGGCGCCCGCGCGGACGTCGTCGGGCAGCTCGGCGAGCGAGGCCAGCACGCCGTCGACCATGGGGCGGACGAAGCCGGGGTGGTTGAAGTAGTGCCGCAACTTGTCGACCTGCGGCGGCTCCAGGCCCTCGGCCTCCAGGGTGGCCAGCGCGTCGGCCAGGTTCTCCCGGTACTGCCGGCAGCCCGAGTACGAGGCGTACGCGCTCGTGGCCAGCACCGCGATGCGGCGGTGGCCGTCACGGACCATCTCGCGCAGCGTGTCGGTCAGGTACGGCGCCCAGTTGCGGTTGCCCCAGTACACCGGCAGGTCCAGGCCGTGCTCGGCGAAGTCCTTGCGCAGCGCGTCCAGCAGCTCGCGGTTCTGCGCGTTGATCGGACTCACGCCGCCGAACAGGAAGTAGTGCTGTCCCACCTCCTTGAGGCGCTCACGGGGGATGCCGCGGCCGCGCGTCACGTTCTCCAGGAACGGGACCACGTCGTCGGGGCCCTCGGGCCCCCCGAAGGAGAGGAGGAGCAGGGCGTCGTAGGGAGCGGGCACTGGCTGTTCGGGCATGTTCCGATCCTCCCACCCGCCACTGACAGCCGGAAAACGGGAGGCGCCGACGGAGTGCCACCCGTAAGCTGTATCGCTGCAGTACGTTCCTTACTGCGGTCCTGACGCAGCTCACCGCGGTTCCCGCGGACCTCACCCGGCGGAGCGCCCCCTTGCCCAGTCCCTACCGTGCCCTGTTCGACCGGCCCGGCACGAAGTCCTTCACGGCCGCCGGGTTCCTGGGGCGCATGCCGCTCTCCATGACCGGCATCGGCATCGTCACGATGGTCTCCCAGCTCACCGGCCGGTACGGCCTGGCGGGCGCGCTCTCCGCGACCGTCGCGCTGTCCGCCGCCGTGCTCGGACCGCAGATCTCCCGGCTGGTGGACCGGCACGGCCAGCGCCGGGTGCTGCGGCCTGCCACCCTCGTCGCACTGGCCGCGCTCGCCGCCCTCCTGACGGCGGCCCAGCAGCGCTGGCCCGACTGGACGCTCTTCGTCTTCGCGGCCTGCGCGGGCTGCGTGCCCAGCGTCGGCGCGATGGTGCGCTCCCGGTGGGCGGAGGTGCACCGCGGCTCCCCCGGGATGCTGCACGCCGCGTACTCCTGGGAGTCGATCGTCGACGAGTTCTGCTTCATCGTCGGCCCGATCCTCGCCATCGGGCTCTCCACGTCGTGGTTCCCCGAGGCCGGGCCGCTGCTGGCCGCCGTCTTCCTGGCGGCGGGCGTCTTCTGGCTGACGGCGCAGCACGCGACCGAACCCGTACCGCACCCGCGTGAGCACCACACGAAGGGCTCCGCGCTGCGCTCCCGGGGACTGCAGGTCCTGGTCGTCACCTTCACGGCCACCGGCGCGATCTTCGGGGCGATCGACGTGGTCACGGTGGCCTTCGCGGAGGCCCAGGGCCACAAGGGCGCGGCCAGCCTCGTCCTGGCGGTCTACGCGCTGGGGTCCTGCTCCGCGGGCGCGGTCTTCGGGATGCTGCGCCCCTCGGGCCCGGCCGCACGGCGCTGGGTACTGGGCGTGCTCGCCATGGCCGTGAGTATGATCCCGCTCCAACTGGTCGGGAACCTGCCGTTTCTGGCCGTGGCGCTCTTCGTCGCGGGGCTGACCATCGCACCGACGATGGTGACCACCATGGCCCTCGTCGAGCAGCACGTACCACGCGCGCAACTGACCGAGGGAATGACCTGGACGAGCACCGGGCTCGCGGTCGGGGTGGCGCTCGGCTCGTCGGCCGCCGGCTGGGTGGTGGACGCGGCCGGGGCCCGTACGGGGTACGTCGTGCCGGTCGCGGCCGGAGCGCTCGCGGCCGCGGTCGCGTTCCTCGGATACCGCCGGCTGCGGCCGGCGGCGACGCGGGCGGGGGCACCCTCGCCCCGGGTGACGGGAGGGCTGGGCGCGCATGACAGTGACCGGAACGACTCGGGAGAGCGTGTGGCGTAACTGGGCGGGGAACGTCGAGGCCCGCCCCGTACGGAGCGTGGCACCGGCCTCCACGGAGGAGCTGGCGGCGGCCGTGCGGCAGGCGGCCTCCGAGGGGCTGACCGTGAAGGCGGCCGGCACCGGCCACTCCTTCACGCCCGCCGCGGCCACCGAAGGGCTCCTCATACGCCCCGAACGGCTGACCGGCATACGGAAGGTGGACCGCGCCGCCGGCACCGTCACCGTGGCCGCCGGCACGCCCCTGAAGGACATGAACGCGGCACTGTCGGCACACGGCCTGTCGCTGGCCAACATGGGCGACATCATGGAGCAGACCGTCTCGGGCGCCACCAGCACCGGTACGCACGGCACCGGCCGGGACTCCGCCTCGCTCTCCGCGCAGATCGTGGCCCTGGAGCTGGTCACCGCCGACGGCTCCGTACTGCGCTGCTCCGCACAGGAGAACGCGGACGTCTTCGCGGCGGCCCGGCTGGGCCTGGGCGCGCTCGGCGTCCTCACCGAGCTGACCTTCGCCGTCGAACCGGAGTTCCTGCTCGCGGCCCGTGAGGAGCCGATGCCGTTCGACCGGGTGACCGCGGACTTCGACGCGCTCGTCGCGGAGAACGAGCACTTCGAGTTCTACTGGTTCCCGCACACCGGGAACTGCAACACCAAGCGCAACAACCGGAGCCAGGGGCCCGCGGCACCGAACGGCGCCGTCAGCGGCTGGGTCGAGGACGAGCTGCTCTCCAACGGCGTCTTCCAGGTGGCCTGCGCGGTCGGCAGGGCACTGCCCGCCACCATCCCCGGCATCGCCAAGCTCTCCAGCCGCGCGCTGTCCGCCCGTACGTACACCGACATCCCGTACAAGGTGTTCACCAGCCCGCGCCGGGTGCGCTTCGTGGAGATGGAGTACGCCCTCCCCCGGGAGGCGGCGATCGCGGCGCTACGGGAGCTGCGCGCGCTGGTCGAGCGCTCCGGGCTGCGGATCAGCTTCCCCGTGGAGGTGCGCACCGCACCCGGGGACGACATCCCGCTGTCCACCGCCTCCGGGCGGGACACCGCCTACATAGCGATGCACATGTACCGGGGCACGCCCCACGAGGCGTACTTCACGGCCGCCGAGCGCATCATGACCGCGCACGGCGGCCGGCCGCACTGGGGGAAATTGCACACCCGGGACGCGGCGTACCTCGCCGCCGCCTACCCGCGGTTCGGCGAGTTCACCGCGCTGCGGGACCGGCTGGACCCGCAGCGGGTGTTCGACAACGCGTATCTGCGGCGCGTGCTCGGGGACTGACGCGGGGCGCGCCCCGGGCCCGGCTCAGGAGGAGCCGGGGGCCGGGGTCTGTCCGGCGTCCTGTGCGCCGTCGGCGCCGCTCCCGGTGTCCGGGCTGCTGCTCGCGCCGTCGTCCGAGCCGTCGGTCGGCGTGGGCGCCGGGTCCGAGGACTCGTCGCCATCGCTCGGCGACGGGCTGGGCGCGGTGGACTCGTCGTCCGAGCCGCTCCCCGTGTCGCTGCCGCGCTCCGCACCCGAGTGCGCGTCGGAGCCACTGTCCGTACTGCCGTCCGTGGCGTCAGGCTGCGGGGTCGGCCCCTCTGTGGCGCCGCCGTGGTCCGTGTCCTCGGTGGACGTGCTCGGCTGCGGCGTCGGCGTCGTCGGGGCGCTGTCGCCGCCCCCGCCGGAGCGGAAGAAGTTGCTGACCGACGTGCCGTTGCCGCCGGCGGCGTCGTGCCCGGTGGCCAGCTCGAAGGCGGTGACCCCGGCCATCGCGAGCAGGAAGACCGCGAGCGCGGCGAGCAGGGTGCGGCGCCGGCCGCGCAGCCGGGTGCCGTACAGCGTCCTGAACTCCGCGTCGGGGGCCGCCACGTCCGGGGTCTGGGCCACAGAGGCGCCGCCGGGCGGCTCCGCCACGGTACGCAGCGCCATCGTGCGCGCGTCCTGCTGC
This sequence comes from Streptomyces sp. NPDC000151, assembly GCF_040301705.1. Classification (NCBI taxonomy): domain Bacteria; kingdom Bacillati; phylum Actinomycetota; class Actinomycetes; order Kitasatosporales; family Streptomycetaceae; genus Streptomyces; species Streptomyces sp. NPDC000151. The sequence goes on from NZ_JBEPFC010000027.1 coordinate 4,456, forward strand.
GGCGCCGGCCGGGTAGCGTCCTCCGCGCCGGGCGGGACGAGGACCTGCGTCTCGTCGGCCGTGGGCGGGGCGCTGAGGACCTGCGTCTCCTCGGCCGTCGGCGGGACCGTGAGGGCCTGCGTCTCGTCGGCCGCAGGTGTGGCCGTGAGGATCTGTGTCTGTGCCGCCTCGGCAGCCGAGGAGCGGGGCATGGCCCGGGTCGCGTCGGCGCTCCTGGCCGCCGCCACGGAGGTGATCTCGTCCTCCGTACCGCCGCGGTCGAACGTCGGGAGCACCATCGTCACGCCCGCCGAGGGCGCGGACCTGACGCGCGTCGCCCCGCGCGCACCCGTACCGGAGGCCGTCGTCCGGCTGCCGAGCTCCTGGCGGCGGCGCGGCCGGGGCCGCGTGCTGACCGTCGCCTCCTTGACCTGTTCCCCGGTGCGCCGGAAGAGGTGCTGGAAGATCGACCCGCCGGTGGTCGCGACCACGCTGACGATGCCGGCGCCGATGACCGTCCCGTAGACGCCGAGCCGTCCGGCCAGGTATGCGGCGACCGCCGCCGCGAGCGCGCTGCCCGCCACCTGGGCGACGCTCAGGTCGATCCGTTTCTCCTTCCCCGTCTTCTTTGTCTTGCTATCGGTTCTGTCGTCCATCCTCGGCCCTTGATCGACGCTTCGATCCGTCTTGCACAGAGAAGGGACATTTGGGCGGACTGGATAGTTCCATTTCTGGCCATTTTGTGAACCAGGTCACACCATTCCGTAAGACCTGCCGTCCGGTCGTATAAGTAGAGAGGTCGACAAGGCGACCGAACTCCCCTGGACAGGGAAAACTCGGCGGCGCGGCGCCCCACCCCGGTGGTCCGAATGGAGTACTGTTGCGAATCCTGGCCCCGGTTTCCCGTCCGGCTGCCCGGACCCACGGGAGGGGCCCGCAAGGCGGCTCTCGCCCCGGGGCGCCGCCACTCGGCACGGGGTGCTGGTACACAGGGCAACCGGTACGGTCACCGGAGGTTGCAAACTGGTTACCGTGTCATAACGGCGTTTCAGGGCCACAACCTGACACGCCGGGCAACTCGGCAATGTTGTGGCAGGCTGCACCCGGGCAGGCCACACTCGACTAGCGGAAGCAGCGACGCACGTGACGTCGGCAGGCACCACCCGGGAGGTCCCCATGCCCGAACTGCGTGTCGTGGCCGTTTCGAACGACGGCACACGGCTGGTGCTCAAGGCTGCGGACAGCACCGAGTACACGCTGCCGATCGACGAGCGGCTGCGTGCCGCGGTGCGCAATGACCGCGCACGCCTGGGCCAGATCGAGATCGAGGTGGAGAGCCACCTCCGGCCACGCGACATCCAGGCCCGTATAAGGGCCGGCGCCTCCGCCGAGGAGGTCGCACAGCTCGCCGGCATCCCCGTCGACCGGGTACGGCGCTTCGAGGGCCCGGTGCTCGCCGAGCGCGCCTTCATGGCCGAGCGCGCCCGCAAGACGCCCGTGCGCCGGCCCGGCGAGAACACCGGTCCGCAGCTGGGCGAGGCGGTCGCCGAGCGGCTGCTGCTGCGCGGCGCCGACAAGGACAGCGTGCAGTGGGACTCCTGGCGCCGGGACGACGGCACCTGGGAGGTACTGCTCGTCTACCGCGTCGCCGCCGAGCCGCACTCCGCGAGCTGGACGTACGACCCGCCCCGGCGGCTCGTGCAGGCCGTGGACGACGAGGCGCGGGCGCTGATCGGCGAGACCGACGACACCCCGGAGCCGAGCTTCCCGTTCGTGCCGCGGATCGCCCGGCTGCCCCGGGACCGGCCACTGGACCGGACCCTGGACCGTCCGCTGGAACGGCCGCAGCCCGCGGAGCGGCCCGCGCCGCCGGCCGCCGAGGAGGACGACGTGCCCGCGGCGTCGGCCGCCGTCGAGGAGACCGAGGAGCGGGACCCGCGCGACTCGCTGACCAGCCTGCTGGAGGCGGTGCCGAGCTTCCGGGGCGACCTGGTCGTCCCCGAGCCGAAGACGGCGCCGGACGACGAGCCGGCCACGGAGGCCGAGGTCGAGGAGCCGCCCGCCCCGGCGGCGAGCGCGGGCGCCGGATCCGCGTATGCCGACGTACTGATGCCGCGCGCCGTCGCGGGCCATCGGGACCGGCTCACGGGCACGACCGACCGCCAGGCCGAAGCGGACGGCGTCCGCCCCGGCCGCCGCGCCGCGGTGCCCAGCTGGGACGAGATCGTCTTCGGCACGCGGCGCAAGAAGCCGGACGCCTGACCCCGGAGCGGTCGGCTCAAGGCCTGTACGGCCTTGGGCTGCCCGCGAGCGGAAACGGTCCTGCGGGCAGCCCGGCCGGGGCTGAAACGGTTCTGCGAGCCGTCCGGCCGGGACCGAAACGGTTCTGCAAGGCGGTCCCGACCTTCGCGCGACCGCGCAAGCGGCCCCGCGTCCGTCCGCCGGGCGGCCTCGGCGGGTGCGATGCCCTCGCACCCGCCTGCGTACCGCCGTACCGCCTCCGGCGCGCGCTCTCAGCCCGCCTCGGGCCCCGTGGCCACCGGCCGGGACGCGTCGCCCGACCACTCGCTCCAGGAGCCGACGTAGAGGGCCGCCGGCACGCCCGCCACGGCGAGCGCCAGCACCTCATGCGCAGCGGAAACACCCGAGCCGCAGTAGACCCCGACCTCGGCGCCCGGCGCTGCCCCCAGGGCCCTGAAGCGCTCGGCCAGTTCGGCGGCCGGCCGGAACCTGCCGTCGGAGCCGACGTTCTCGACCGTCGGGGCGGAGCGTGCACCGGGGATGTGGCCGGCGACCGGGTCGATGGGCTCGGCCTCGCCCCGGTAGCGCTCCGCCGCCCGCGCGTCCAGGAGCACCCCGCGCCGGGCCAGCGCGGCCGCCTCGTCGGCGGTCAGCAGCGGCACCGCGCCGGGCGCCGCCGTGAAGTCGCCGGGCTTCGGAGCGGGTTCCTCGTCGGTCAGCTCACCGCCGGCTGCCCGCCAGGCCGCCAGGCCGCCGTCCAGGGCGCGTACGGCCTCGTGCCCCGCCCAGCGCAGCAGCCACCAGGCGCGGGCCGCCGCCCAGCCCTGTCCGCCGTCGTACACGACCACCTCGCGGTCCCGGGAGACGCCGGCCGCGCGCATGGCCGCCGCGAAGTCCTCCGGGTCCGGCAGCGGGTGGCGGCCCCCGGAGCCCGCGGGCCCGGCCAGATCGGCGTCGAGGTCGACGTAGACGGCGCCGGGCAGATGGCCGGTCGCGTACTCGGCGTGCCCTGACGGGCCGCCCTGCTCCCAGCGGACGTCGAGGAGCACCGGAGGCGTCCCGCCCGCCAGTTCGCTCGCCAGTTCGGTAGCGGAGATGATGGCATTCATAACCCCATCCTCGCGCAGTCGCGACCGGCCCACGCCGACCGCGGGCACGTCGTGAGGAAGTGCAGGAACCAGTTCCGCACGACGTGGACGAGGGAGCCCTCACACAGGACGGTGACATCGGCAGAAACGGCACTGCGTCATCAGATCGGGCACTCTACGGGCGGGCCGCACAACGGGTCGCGCGACCGGCGGCGCGGCCGACCCGCGCCGCCCACCGGGGAGTGCGAGCATCTGCACGGCACAGCCCGTAGGACGGCCCGTATCCGTACGGTCCCCACCCTTGATGGTCCGAGGAGCAAGCGACGATGACGACCGAGGCAGCGAGCCGGCGGACGCCCGGCACCCCTTGCTGGGTGAGTCTCATGGTGCACGACCTGCCCGCCACGCAGGACTTCTACAGTGCGCTGTTCGGCTGGGAGTTCCGGCCGGGGCCGCAGCAACTCGGTCCCTACGTACGGGCGCTGTCGGCCGGCCGGGAGGTGGCCGGGATGGGGACGCTGCCCCCGGAGCGGCAGCTGTCCATCGCCTGGACGCCCTATCTGGCGAGCGACGACGCGGACACCGTCACCGAGCGGATCCGCGCCTGCGGGGGCACGGTCGGCGTCGGCCCGCTGGACGCCGACCACGCGGGGCGGATGGCGCTCGCCTCGGACCCGCAGGGCGCGGTCTTCGGGATCTGGCAGGGGCACACCATGAAGGGCACGGCGGTGGTCGGCGAGCCGGGCACCCTGGCGTGGAACGAACTGGTGACCCCGGAGGCCGCGCCGGCCGGCAGATTCTACGAACACGTCTTCGGCTTCGAGACGGAGGCGGCGGGCCGCCCCGGAGACGACGACCTGACACTGTGCCTCAAGGGACGCCCGGTGGCGAGCATCCATGGTGCGGGCGACGCGCTGCCCCGGGAGCGGGGGCCGCACTGGACGACGTACTTCGCGGTCTCCGACGCGGACGCGGCGGCCCGCCGGGTCGCGGAGCTGGGCGGGCGGGTGATCGGCGCGCCGCGGGACTCGCCCCACGGCCGGCTGGCGACGGTCGCCGATCCGGAGGGCGCGGAGTTCATGGTGGTGCAGCGGCCCACCACACGGGCCGGCTGCTGACTTCGGAAAGAGGGCCCTCCGGTCAGGTTGCCGTTGACCGGAGGACCCCAGGATCGTGCCGAGGAGGAGACCGCCGTCCCGGTGCACCGGGACGGCGGCGGATCAGCGGATCAGCGGACCGGCTCGAGGTGGAACATCACGCTCTCCGCCGGTACGGAGATGGGGTGCTCGCCCACCAGACGCCAGCCGGCCTCTTCGAAGACCGGGCGCCACTCCTCCAGGGTGGGGAGGTAGTCGCCCATCACCGCGTGGGCGAACTCGAACGCCATGCTGAACACGGGCATCTCGGTGTCCGCGTACGCCGTGGTCCGCGTCGCGTCCGCGAGCAGGAAGTGCTTCAGGTCCGGGAAGACCTCGCGGATGCGGCGCAGCGACGCGACCGCTTCGGCGCGGGGCCAGAAGTCGTGGCCCATCATGAACGAGGTCAGCAGGTCGACCCCGGCGTACTCGGGGCGGGGCTCCAGCGCCGTCGCATCGCCCTGGGTGATGCTGATGCGGTCCGAGAGGCCCGCCTCGGCCACCGACTGGGTGGCGACCTCGATGGCTCCGTCGGCGAGGTCGATGCCCAGGCCGCGGACGCCCTCCCGGGACCGGGCCAGCTTGATCAGCCGCTCGCCGCTGCCGCAGCCGAGGTCGGCGGCGTGCGTGAAGTCCAGCCCGCTCACCACCGGCCAGAAGACCGGGTCCCACCACTCGGCGTTGATCTCACGGCAGGCGACGCTGATCGCCGCCGCGTCGCGCCGGTAGAAGGAGCCCTCGCGGTTCTCCTCGCGGATCAGGTCGGGGAGCGTCGAGAACAGCTCGCCGCAGCCCTTGGTCGTCCAGTGGAACAGCGACTTGGCGCGGTCCGCCTCGTCGAAGTTCGCGCCGGGTCGGACCTTTACACCGTCCCGCTCGACGACCTCCGCCGCGGCCAGCGCGCGGAACAGCTCCTGCATCGAGCGCGCGTCCAGTCCCCGCTCGGCCGCGAACGTCTCGGCGTCCAGGGGTCCTTCCGTCCGCAGTGCGTCGAAGACGCCGACCTCCCAGGCCGCGCTGATGGCCGAAGCCGCCACGGCGTGGTTGTACACCTCGGTGATCGTCGTACCGGTCTTACTCATGCCATACCCCTCGTTGTGATCATGTTCGGCAAGTTCTGCGGAAGTTCGGCTCGGAATGCCGAGCCCGGAATGCCGAGCTGGAAATCGGAATGTTCAGCTCGGAATGTTCAGCAAGCTTTTTCGTGGAGCCCATCGGTGATGTGCTCGAAGACGGCCTGCTCGTGCCGGTGGATGAAGAAGTGGTCGTCGTCCACGAGATGCAGCCGGAAATCGCGGGCCGTGTGCTCGCGCCAGCTCTCCACCGACCAAGTGGGCACCTGCGGATCGCGGGTTCCGCCCAGCGCCGTTACGGGCACGGGCAGCGGGTCCCGCGGGCGGTAGCGGTAGCTCGCCAGTACGGAGAAATCGGCGCGGATGCGCGGCAGGCACAGGTCGAGGAGGTCCTGGTCCTCGAACACCTCCTGCGGGGTGCCGTTGAGCCGCCGTACCGCCGCCACGAATTCCTCCCTGGGGAGGTCGTGGATGCGCCAGCTGGGGCGTTCCACGTCGGGCGCCGCGCAGGCGGAGACGGCGAGCCGTTCGGCCGGCCGTCCCGTCAACTCCTGCAAACGGTGAGCGAGTTCGTAGGAGAGCAGGCCGCCCATGCTGTGCCCGAAGAGGGCGTAACGCTCGCCCGTCCACGGCGCGATCGCCCGCGCCAGGCGCTCGGCGAGCGTGTCGAAATCGCGCTCCGGCTGCTCGTGGAGCCGGTTCTCGCGGCCCGGCAGCTGCACCGGGACGAACGACGCCGCGCCCGAGGCGGGCCGCCGGGTCCATGTGCGGTAGAGGCCGGCGCCGCCGCCCGCGTACGGCAGGCAGAAGACGCGCACGGGCGCTTCAGGATCGGGGGTGCCAAAAGGGAACAGCACACCCGGATCGTCAACCGTGGTGCTCATGTGGTCCTTTCGCAAGCACGTCACAAGACAGTCGAAGAAAGAAGATGGGAATCTCAGCCCGCCGGCGCCTCGTCCACCGCCGCCAATGCCTCCGCGAGCGCCGCCGCGCAGCCCGCGACCGTGCCGCTGTCCAGTACCGCTCGTACGGAGAACTCCACCTGCCATTCCTGGCGGATGCGGGACACGATGCGCGTGGCCTTGATGGAGTTGCCGCCCAGCGCGTAGTAGTCCTCGTGCGCGCCGACGGCCTCCAGGCCCAGCGTCTGCGCCCACAGTTCGGCCACCCGGCTCTCCAAGGGGGTGAGCGGCGCCGCCCGCCCGTCGGCCGGAAGGTTCCGCTCGGGCTCCGGCAGGGCCGCGTAGTCCAGCTTGCCGTTGGCGGTCAGCGGCAGGGAGTCCAGCGTGACGAAGGAGTTGGGCACCATGTAGTCCGGCAGCGTCCGGCGCAGGAAGACCCGCCAGTCCTCCTCCGGTCGCTCGTCCCCCGGCCGTATCACCAGGTACGCCACCAGCCGCTGGTCGGCACCGGTTCCGTCGGCGCCGTCGCGCACCTGTACGGCGGCGTCCTTCACGTCCGGGTGCTCGCGCAGCGCGCTCTCCACCTCGCCCGTCTCTATGCGCAGGCCCCTGATCTTCGCCTGGCCGTCCACCCGGCCGACGAAGTGGAGCTGCCCGTCGGGGCGCCTGCACAGCAGGTCGCCGCTCCGGTAGAGGCGGGCGCCGGGGGCGTCGGAGAAGGGGTCCGGCACAAAGCGTTCGGCGGTCAGCTCGGGCCGGTTCAGGTAGCCGCGGCCGACCTGGACGCCTCCGAGGCACAGCTCGCCGGGGATGCCGACCGGGACCGGCTGTCCGTTGCCGTCGAGCAGATGGAGCCGTACGCCGCGGACCGGCCGGCCGACCGACGGGGGCCGCCCGTCCGCCGCGCACTCCTCCACCGTGGCCCAGATGCTCGTCTCCGTGTGTCCGTACACGTTGAAGAGCCGTCGGCCGGGGCACCACCGTTCGAGCAGCGCCGGAGAGATCGACTCGCCGCCGAGCACGATGCCGCGCAGCGCGGGCAGCCGCCCCGACGCCTCCGCCGGGAGGGCGGCCAGCGCGGAGGGGGCCATGACCAGCCAGGTGATGCGCTCGCGCGCCAGCAGGTCGACGAGCCCGGGCCCCGGCATGACGTCTTCCTGGGAGGCCAGGCACAGCACCGCTCCCGCGCCCAGCGCGAGGAAGACCTCGAACACCGATGCGTCGAAGCTCGGGGACGCCCACTGGAGCACCCGGTCACCGGCCCCGACGCCGAACTCGTCCTTCTGCGCCAGGCAGCTGTTCACCAGCCCGTCGTGGGTGACGAGCGCTCCCTTGGGCCGTCCGGTCGAGCCCGAGGTGTAGATGACGTACGCGAGGCCGTCCGGGCGGACACCGGCGGCCACTGGGTCCGTGCTCTGCCGGTCGATCTCCTCGGCCTGCTCGTCCAGCAGCAGGGTGCGGACGCCGATCCCCGGCAGGTGCGCCTTGGCCGTGCTGCTCGTCAGGAGCAGCGACAGTCCGGCGTCCCGGCTCATGAAGTCGAGACGGTCCTCGGGGTAGGCGGGGTCGAGCGGCACGAACGCGCCGCCGGCCTTCAGTACGCCCAGCATCGCGACCACGAGGTCGGTCGAGCGCTCCAGGCAGAGTCCCACCCGGACCTCGGGACCGATGCCGTGCTCGCGCAGCAGGTGCGCCAACCGGTTGGCGCGCTCGTTGAGTTGACAGTACGTCAGGACACGCTCGCCGAAGGCCACCGCCGGTGCGTCCGGTGTCAGCTCCGCCTGCTCCTCGAACAGCCGCTGGGCGCACACGCCGGGCTGCTCGACCGCCGCGCCGGTGTTCCACTCGTCGAGCAGCTGCCGCTCCCCGCCGGTCAGCAGGGAGATCTGGCCGGCCGGGCGGGTGAGGTCGGCGGCCACCGTCTCCAGGATCGTGGCGAAGTGTCCGAGCATGCGCTCGACGGTGGCCGCGTCGAAGCGGGCCGGGTCGTAGCCGATGCGCAGGCTGATCTCGTCGTCGGGGATGACGAGCACGGCCAGCGGATAGTTGGTGTGGTAGCGGTACTCGCCCCGCTGGACCTCCAGTTCGCCGGTACGGCGCCCCAGGCTCGCGATCCGCGGCACGTTCAGGATCGTCATGATGCTCTCGAACAGCGGCTCGCCCGGTTCGGCGTCGCTCCACTGCTGGACATCGGCCAGCGGGCTGGCCAGGTGGCCCCGTACCCGCGTCTGCGCGGCCTGGACCTGGGCGCACGCCTCGGCGAAGGGGCGGTCGGGGGCGAGCTCCATGCGCAGCGGCAGGGTGTTGATGAACAGGCCGAGGGTGTCCTCGATCCCGTCCAGCTCGGCCGGCCGGTGCGTCATGGTCATGCCGAACACCACGTCCGGCTGATCGGTGTACCGGCTCAGCAGCAGGCCCCAGGCGGTCTGCAGCACGGTGCTGAGGGTGATCCGGTGCTCGCGGGCGAGTGCGCGCAGCGCGTCCCCGGTCTCCCGCCCGAGTACGAGCGACACCTCGGGGTTCTCCCGGCCGGCCTCCGCCTGCCCGCCGTCGGTGTCCTGCGCGGGGGCCTCCACGGCCAGCGGCGCGGGCCGGAAGCCCGCCAGCTCGCCGCGCCAGAACTCCTCGGCGGGGCCCAGGTCCTGACGGCGTACCCACTCCACGTAGTCGTGGTACGGCCGCACGGCCCGGGTCGGCGGCTCCTGTCCCCGTACGAGCTGGTCGTACGAGGACAGCGCCTCCTCCAGCAGCATCAGCGCGGACCAGGCATCGAGCAGGATGTGGTGGTAGCGGAAGACCAGGATGTGCCGCTGCTCGGCGACCCGGATGAGATGCAGCCGGAACAGCGGCGGGCGGTCCAGCCGGAACCCGCGGCGCCGGTCGGTGCGCAGGAAGTCCTCCAGCCGCTCCTCGACGCTGCCGCCGACCGCTACCGCATTCGATGCACCGTCAGGCGCGCCGTCCAATGCGGCGGATCGCCAGTCGTGCCGCTCGATGCGCACGGTGCCGCCGGCGTACACGACCTGTGCGGGCTCCGCGATCTCTTCCCAGTGGTAGGAGGACCGCAGGATGGTGTGCCGGTCGACGGCCCGCTGCCACGCCCGTTCCAGCGCCTCGGCGTCGAGGTGCCCGTCGAGCGTCTGGACGATCTGGTCGACGTAGAAGGACGTGCCGGGGTCGGCGATGGTGTGGTACAGCAGGCCCTGCTGCAGGGGCGAGAGGGGGTGTACGCCCTCAATGCTCGTGGTCATCGGGTCCGCCTTTCCGTGGTGTCGTTGTCGGGGCCGTCGTTGTCGGGGCCGTCGTTGTCCGCCGCGGTGGAGCCGATGCGGGACAGCAGCCGTTGCAGGTCGTCCTCGGCCAGGTGGGAGGCGCGGACACCGGCGCTCGCCGGTCCGTCCGCCGCCGGGGCCTGCCGCGCAGGAGCGTCGTCCGGCGCGGGAGCGGTGCTCGCGGTGGCCGCCAGCTCCGCCACGGTCGGGTGGGCGAAGAAGTCGGCCTCGCTGAGCCGGATGCCGGCCTGCTTGGCCCGGCTGATGATCCGCAGGCTGGTGATGGAGTCACCGCCCAGCCGGAAGAAGTCGTCCTCGACGCCGATGGGGCGGATGCCCAGGAGTGCTTCCCAGATGGCCACCAGCCCGGCCTCGGTCTCGTTCCGCGGCGCGAGCGCGGGAGGAAGGTCGGACGGGCGGTCGTACACGGTCTGCCCGGTCGCGGTGTCCCGGTGCCCGGCCGAGGACCGGTCCGCCACCGCGGAGCGGCCCGTACCGGACGCCGGCTCGCCGCCGTGGACGTACGCGTGCGGGATCCCGGCCCGCAGTACGTCCTCCAGCGCCCGGAACGCGGGCCCCGGTTCCAGCATCCCGAAGCCGCTCTCCCGCACCCGGCGTTCGGCGTGCGCGTCCAGCGTCGCGACCATCCCCCCGCCGCTCCACGGCCCCCACGCCACGCTGGTCGCGGGCAGTCCGAGGGATTCCCGGTGGTGCGCGAGGGCGTCGAGGAAGGAGTTGCCGGCGGCGTAACCGCTCTGGCCGAGGGAGCCCATGAGGGCGGCCACGGAGGAGTAGAGGACGAAGAAGTCCAGCTTCGCGTCCCGGGTCAGCAGGTGCAGGTTCCAGGCGCCGCGCATCTTCGGAGCCATCACCGCGCGCATCCGTTCGGCGCTCTGCCGCTGGATGCTGCCGTCGTCCAGCACACCGGCCGCGTGGATCACTCCGCGCAGCGGCGGCAGGGCGTCGTCCAGTCCGGCGAGCAGCCGCTGTACGGCGTCGAACTCCGCGACATCCGCCTGCCGGACGAGGACCTGGACGCCCGCCCGCTCCCACTCGCGGATGCGGCGGCCCGCGGCCTCCGAGGGAGCCCCGCGGCCGACCAGTACGAGGTGCCGGGCGCCGCCGCTCACCAGCCAGTCGGCGGTGTGCAGGCCCAGCGCCCCGAGCCCGCCGGTCACCAGGTAGGTGCCGTCGGCGCGGACCAGTTGCTCGGCCGCGGCGGCGTCGTGCGCGGGAGCCGTTGCGGGCGCCCCCGCGACGTGGCGCCGGCCACCGCGGAAGGCGATCCGTGTGTCGGGCGCGGTGCCGAGCGCCTCGGCGCACAGCGCCTCGGCCTCGCGCTCCGCCGCCCGCTCGTCCGGGTCGAGATCGACGAGGACGCAGCGTACGTCGGGGTTCTCCGCATTGGCGATCGCCGCCAGGCCCCACAGCGGGGCGTGCGCGACCCGTACCGGGTGCGCGGCGGGCGACTGCGCCCCCCGGGTCGCCACCAGGACCCGCGCGGCGCGGCCCCCGAGGGCCAGCTCCTGAAGGGCCGTCAACAGGGCGGCCGAACCGGCCTCCTGGGCCTGGTCGAGCGAGTCCGCGGTGAGTTCGTCCGGCTCGTCGAGGCCCCACAGGAAGGCGGCGTTCAACGGACGCTCGCCGGCCGCCCGTTCCCGTACGAGCGCCGCGAGATCCGCGGTGGCATCGGCCGGCACGACGGTGACCTCGCGGCCGGCCGCGCGCAGCTGTGCGGCCAGGGCGGTGCCGAGGCCCCCGCGGTCGGCCAGGACCAGCCAGTCCCCGGACGCCGATTCGGCGCCGTCGGAGACCGGCTGCGGGGCCGTCGCCTCCCAGACGGGCCGTCGTACGACGGCCGTCTCGCGGCGCAGCAGGGCATCGCCCGACACGCGGCGCAGCCACAGGCCGTCCATCGCCAGTACGAGGTTGCCGTCCTCGTCGGACAGCAGCAGGTCGGCCACGACCGTCTCGGCGTCCGGGCTCTGGTCCGGCCGCTCCTTGAGGTGACACCACAGGGGCGCGTCCGGCGGCGCCTGGTGGAACCGCAGGGCGTCCAGCCGGATGGGCACCCGTACGCCCAGCTCCGCGTCCGTGTCGGCGGACCAGACCAGGGCCACCACGGCCTGCACGCACGAGTCGACCAGTCCGGGCGCCAGGAGAAAGCGGCCGTCCCGTTCGTCCCACGCGGGCGGGAGCATCCGGATCAGCGCCTCGCCGGGGTGGCGGGTCACCTCGCTGATGTAACGGAAGCCGGGGCCGAGGTCGGCGCCGTTCTCGTGCATCGCCGTGTAGAAGTCGGCGCCGTCCAGGCGCAGGCCGCCCTGCCGCTCCAGGAACTCGCGCGGCTCGGGCGGGCGTACGGCCGTGCCCGATGCCTGCGGCACGTCCAGCGTGCCCGTGGCATGGGTGGTCCAGCCCTGCCGGTCCGTCGTCCCGGCCGGCGCGCTGACCACCCGGAAGCTGCGGGGCGCCGAGGCGTCGTCGCCCTCGATGATCAGCTGGATCTCCCGCTCGGCGTCGTCCAGGCTCAGCGCCTGCGGGAAGGAGACACCTTCCAGCAGCGCGCCGCCCGGGCGCTCCTGCACCGCGGCGGCCACGGTCATCGCCAGGTGGGACGCCGCGGGGACCACCACCTCGCCGAAGAGCACGTGATCGGCCAGGAAGGCGGGCGAGTCGGCGGTGAACCGGCTCCGGTACACCGTGTCCCGCAGCGCGGGCGAGCTGAGCCGGGTGCCGGGGAAGACGGGCGTGCCCGCGGGACGGGCGCCGCGCGCGGTCCGCGTGTCGCGCCAGTAACGCTTCCGCTCGAACGGATACGTGGGCAGCGGCACCCGCTTGCCGTCGGAACCGGCGTGCACGGCCTGCCAGTCGACGTCCGCGCCGGCCTCGTACAGGCTGCCCAGGGTCCGCAGGACCTGCTGCCAGTCGTCGGTGTGCCGGGACAGGGAGGGCAGCCAGCGCCGGTCCGTACGGGGGTCCAGGCCCTGCTTGGTGACCAGGCGGGTCAGTACGGGCTCCGGGCCGATCTCCAGGGCCGCGTCGAACCGCCGCTCCAGCAGCGTGCGGACGGCGGGGAGGAAGCGGACCGCGTCGCGGGCGTTGCGCGTCCAGTAGCCGTCCTCGGCCATGTCCGCGCCGTGGATCTGCTGACCCGTGACCGTGGAGATGACGGGGATGGTCCCCTTCTGGTGCGGCACGCCGGCGACCAGGGCGCCGAACGGCTCCAGCATCGGCTCCATGAGCGCGGAGTGGAAGGCGTGCGAAGTGTTGAGCCGCCGGGCGCCGACGCCTCTCTCGTGCAGCGCGCCGAGCAGCTCTTCAAGGGCGTCGGCGGGGCCCGAAACGACCGTCTGGAGCGGGCCGTTGACCGCGGCGACGCTCAGTCGGCCCGCGTACGGTCCGAGCAGATCGGACACGGTCGGCTCGTCCGCCATGACAACGGCCATGCCGCCGTCGCCCGGCAGTGCGGACATCAGCCGGCCGCGCTCGGCGACCAGCGGCAGCGCGTCCTCCAGGCGCAGGATTCCGGCGGCGACGGCGCCCGCGAGCTCGCCGACGCTGTGCCCGAGGACGGCGGAGGGCGTGATGCCCCACGCCCGCCACATGGAGACCAGCGCGTACGCCACCGAGAAGAGCGCGGGCTGCGCGTACTCCGTACGGTCGATCAGCGACCGGTCGCCGTCCCGCGCGTACAGGACGTCGGTCAGGGACCACCCGTACCGCTCCCGCAACAGCTCGGCACAGGCGTCGATGGCCTGCCGGAACACCGGCTGCCGGTCGTACAGGCCGGCGCCCATGCCGAAGTACTGGGACGCCTGGCCGGTGAAGAGGAACGCGGTACGGAAGTCGTGACCGGGGGTACGGGGATCGGCCGGGGTCTCCGCCGGCTCCCAGGACGCGAGCTGTGCCTTCAGGTCCTCGGTGTCCGAGGCGGCGAAGAAGGCGCGCCGGGCGAAGTGGGCGCGTCCGGTGTTCGCCGAGTACGCCACGTCCGCGCAGCAGGCGTCCGGGTGCCGCTCCAGGTGAATCCGGTAGCGCTCGACCATGCGGCGCAGCGCGGGCTCCGTGCGGGCCGACAGCGCGACGGGGTGGTGCCCGGGCTCCCGTACGGACGGCTGCCCGGGTTCCGCGGCGACCGGCGGCGCCTCCTCGACGATCACATGGGCGTTGGTGCCGCCGATCCCGAAGGAGCTGACGCCGGCCAGCCGCGGCCGCTCGCCGCGGCGCCACGGCCGGGCTTCGGTGGGCACGTCGAGCAGCAGGTCGTCCCAGGCGATCTGCGGATTGCGCGCGTCCAGGTGGAGATGGGCCGGCAGCTCCTCGTGGCGCAGGGACTGCACCACCTTCATGAGCCCGGCGATGCCCGCCGCCGCCTCCAGGTGCCCCAGGTTGGTCTTCACCGTGCCCATGAGCAGCGGGCGTTCGGGGGTGCGGCCCTGCTTGTACACGGCGCCGAGCGCGTTCGCCTCGATGGGATCACCGATCGGCGTGCCGGTACCGTGGGTCTCGACGTAGTCGATGTCCGCCGGGCTGACCCGCGCGGCCTTCAGCGCGGTGGTGATCAGGTCCTTCTGGGCGCTGCCGTTGGGGACGGTGAGGCCGCTGCCGCGGCCCCCGTGGTTGACGGCGGAGCCGCGGACCACGGCCAGCACCGTGTCCCCCGCCGCCCGGGCGTCCGACAGGCGCTTGAGCACGACGATTCCGGCGCCCTCGGCGCGGGCGTACCCGTCGGCCGAGGCGTCGAAGGCGCGGCTGCGGCCCTGCGGCGAGAGCACCCCGGCCTGGGAGAGCGAGACGGTCATGTCCGGCGCCGCCATGACGTGCACGCCGCCGGCGAGCGCGAGGTCGCACTCGCCCGAGCGCAGGCTCTGCATCGCCAGGTGGACCGTCACCAGGGACGAGGAGCAGCCGGTGTCCACGGCGAGGGAGGGGCCGTGCAGCCCCAGGAGGTAGGACAGGCGTCCGGCGGCCGCGCAGAAGAGGTTGCCGGTGGCCATGTGCCCGTCGATCCGGGCCGGGTCGCCGGTCTGCAGGAGCTTGTAGTCGTCGATACCGATGCCGACGAAGACACCGGTCCGGGTCCCCTGCAGCGCGGTGGGCGCCTGCCCCATGTGTTCCAGGGCCTCCCAGGCGACCTCCAGCAGCAGCCGGTGCTGCGGGTCGAGGGTCTCCGCCTCGCGCGGGGGTATGCCGAAGAACTCGGCGTCGAAGGTGTCGACGGAGTCGAGGAAGCCGCCGCGCTTGGTCCGTACGGTGCCGGGCGTCGCCGCCTCGGGGTCGTGCAGGCGCTCGGCGTCCCAGCGGCCCTCGGGCACGGTGCGGGTCGCGTCCGTACGGGACGTCAGCAGGTCCCAGAAGGACTCGGGGTCGTCGGCCCCGCCGGGGAAGCGGCAGCCCAGGCCCACCACGGCGATCGGTTCGGGAGCCGGGGCCGCGGCGCGCTGCTGTCGGCGCAGGCGGTCCGCCAGGAGGGCCCGCTGGGACGCGGGGAGCGCCGCGATCCGGTCGGCGATGTTACTCATGCGTCTGGTCCCTTCCGGGCTCGTTGCCGAGGGTGAGCTGGTCCAAGAAGTGCGCTGCCTCGTCGGCGGAGAGCGCCTCCACCTCGGCCAGGAGGTCCTCGACGGCGTCCTCGGCGCTGTCCTCGGCGCTGTCCTCGGCGGGCTGTTCGTCCTCGCCCGGGGCGAGTCCGAGCGCGCCGAGCAGGTGGGCGGCCAGTGCCGTACAGGTCGGATGGTCGAAGGGCAGGGTTCCCGGCAGGGTCAGCCGCTCGCCCATCGCCTCGCGCAGCCGGGTCACCAGCTTCAGGTTCATCAGCGAGTCCAGGCCGAGCTGGAAGAAGCCGGCGTCCGGGTCCACGGCGTGCTCCGCCGGGAATCCGGCGACGTCGGCCACCTGCCCGGCCAGGTACCCGACCAGGTGCTCCAGCCGGTCCCCGGGGTCGAGCGCGGCCAGCCGGTCGGGCAGGGCGGACGCGGGGTCCGCCTCTTCGGTGCGCGTGACGCCGGCCGGGGCGTGCACCAGGGCGAGCAGGTCGCGGCCCGCCGTGGCGGGCAGCCAGCCGTCGTACGTTTCCCAGTCGACCGCGTACACGCCCAGCTGCGGCACGGGCCGTGCCAGCATCCGGTCGAGGAGGCGGGCGCCCGCGGCGCGGGTGATCGTTTGGGCGCCGCGTTCGCTCCAGCGGTAGCGGGCCGCGGCGGCCGAGTCCGTCATGCCGACGCCTTCCCACGGCCCCCAGTTGACGCTGGTCGCGGGGAGCCCGAGCGAGACGCGGTGGTGGGCCAGGGCGTCCAGTACCGCGTTGGCCGCCGCATAGCCGCCCTGCCCGGGCGAGCCGAGCACGGCGACGAACGAGGAGAACAGCACGAAGAGGTCGAGCGACAGGTCCCGGGTGCAGACGTCCAGGTGGTGGGCGCCGGTCACCTTCGGTGCCAGGACGGCCCGGTAGCGGTCCCAGTCCTGCTGGAGCAGCGTGCCGTCGTCCAGGACGCCGGCGGCGTGGAACACACCGCGCAGCGCGGGGCGCCGCCGCCCGAATTCGCCCACCACGCGCTGGACGTCCTCGGCGCGGGTGACGTCGGCCTGGAGGACGTCGACGGTGGCGCCCGAGGCGGTCAGTTCCGCGAGCGTGGCGCGGGCCTCGGCGGACGGCG
This sequence comes from Streptomyces sp. NPDC000151, assembly GCF_040301705.1. Classification (NCBI taxonomy): domain Bacteria; kingdom Bacillati; phylum Actinomycetota; class Actinomycetes; order Kitasatosporales; family Streptomycetaceae; genus Streptomyces; species Streptomyces sp. NPDC000151. Next base: position 20,806 of record NZ_JBEPFC010000027.1, read on the forward strand.
CGCGGCGGCCGAGCAGCACCAGGTGCCGGGCGCCTGCGGCGACCAGCCACCGGGCGACCACCAGGCCGATGCCGCCGAGCCCGCCGGTGATCAGGTAGCCGCCGTCCGGGCGGATCGCGGCCGGGGGCACGGAGTCGGGCGTCTCGCCGTCGGGTGCCACCCGTACGACGTGACGGCCGCCGCCGCGGAGGGCGACCTGATTCTCGCCGTCTCCGGCGAGGAGTTCGCGCACCAGCGCGTCCGCCGCGCGTACCGCGTCGTCGTGCGCCGGGTCGAGGTCCACCAACCCGCCCCAGAATTCGGGGTGTTCGAGGGCGACCACTCGGCCGAAGCCCCACAGTGCGCCGTGCGCCACGTTCCCCGCGGCGGGCCGCTCGCCCACGGGCTGGGCGCCCGAGGTGACCAGCCACAGCCGTGGCGCGGACCGTTCCGTCCAGGAAGCGAGCGCCTGCACCGTGGCCAGCGCCGGACGCAGGCAGTGCTCCAGGGCCTCTTCGTGGCCCGACTCCGCGTCTGCGTGGGCGAGTTGCAGCACGCCGCGGCACGGTACGGAGAACTCCCCCGCGGCCTGCCGCAGTGCCGCCGACAGCTCCCGCTCGCTGCCGGAACCGGCCGGGGTCCGGACAAGCGCGCAGCTCTGCCCGGCCGCGCGCAGCGCGTGCGCCACCGCGCGGGCGAACGGGCCCTCCGGGTCGCCGGTCAGCACGATCCAGCCGCCGGGTGCCGCGCTCTTCGCCGCCGTCGCGAGCGGCTTGTCGCGCCAGACGACGCGGTGCAGCCACTCGTGCGTGTCCTCGGCGCCGGCCGGGGCGAGGCGCTGGAGGATCTTGGGCAGCAGACCGGTCTCCGCGTCCGACAGGCCGCCCTGGCGGGCGAGCTCCTCGGCCACCCGGTCCAGGTCACCGCGCGCGAGCAGGTCCAGCAGGGTTCCGGTGGCCGGTTCCCGGGCGGTCAGCGGCGCCGGGTCGAGCCAGTACCGCGCACGCTGCCAGGGGTAGTCCGGCGTGGTCACCAGGCGGCCGGGACGGGTCCGCAGCGCCTTCCAGTCCACGGTGTGCCCGTGGGCCCAGAGGGTGCCGGCCGTCTCCCGCAGCGCCTGCTGCTCGCCGCCCTCGCGGCGCATGGTCGGCACGACGAGGCCGTCGTGCCCGTCCTGCTCCAGGCACTGGGACGCGGGGGCGACCAGCACCGGGTGCGGCCCGAGCTCCACGAACGAACGGTGGCCTTCGGCGGCGAGCGCCGCCATGGCCGCCGAGAACCGTACGGGCTCGGAGATCGTCCGCGTCCAGTAGCGGGCGTCGAAGTGCTCTCCGGGACGGAAGTCCGCGTCGATGGTGGAGAACACCGGTAGGTCGCCGGCCCGGGGCCGGACGTCCGCGAGCAGCCGGCCCAGCTCCTCCTCGTACACCCGCATCTGCGGGCTGTGCGAGGGGTAGCCGACGCGGAGCAGCCGCCGGAAGACGGCGGGGTCGAGGTCGTCGAGCAGTGCCTGCAGGGCCTCGGTCCCGCCGCTCAGCAGCGTGGTGCGCGGGCCGTTGACGGCGGCGACGGACACCCCCGTACGGCCTTCCAGGAGGCGGGCCGCATCCCGCTCGCCGAGGCCCACGGCGGCCATCCGGCCGGTGCCGGTGGCCCGCTGGAGGATCCGGCCGCGGTGCAGGGCGACGAGGAGTCCGTCCTCAAGGGTGAGCACGCCCGCGCAGTAGGCGCCCGCGATCTCACCGGCGCTGTGGCCGATGACCGCGGCGGGTCGGACGCCCCAGGAGCGCAGCAGTTCGGCCAGGCCCGCCTGGAGGGCGAACTGGACGGGCTGGGTGATCTCCGTGTCGTCGATCCGGGACGCGCCCTCGGGCTTGTGGAGCTCGGCGATCAGCGACCAGCCCGCCCGCTCGGCCAGCCACCGGTCGCACCGCTCCAGTACGTCCCGGAAGACCGGCTCGCGGTCCAGCAGCTCGCAGCCCATGCGGGCGGTCTGCGCGCCCTGGCCGGAGAAGAGGAACACCGGACCGGTCGGCCGGCGCCGGGCCCGGCCCGTCACCAGACCGGCCGGCGTGCGCCCCGCGGCGAACTCCCGGAGCTGGGCGGTGAGTTCCCCGTACGAGGCGAAGACCGCCGTCGCGCGGTGTTCGTGGTGGTCGCGGGCGAGCGCCGCGGTGTGGCACAGGTCGTCGAGGTCGATGTGTGCGGGTCCGTCGAGCAACTGCCCTGTTTCTCGGGCGAGTTGGCGCAGCGCCGGGAGGGAGTGGGCGCTCAGCGGGAGGGCGCGTACGGCATGGTCCTCCGCCGCGGGTACGGCGATCCGCTCGGCCGCCGCGGGGAGTTCGGCAAGGCGCAGGTCCGCGGGGTGGACGCGGCGCCAGTCGATGTCCCGGCCCGCGTGGTACAGCGCGCCGAGGGTTTCCAGCATGACCTCGCGCGGGCCCTCGCCACGGCGCTGCGACGGCAGGGCACGGGCTCGGCCGCCGTGATCCCCGGCGGTCACCGCCACCTGACCGGTGAGGACGGCGTGCGGGCTGATCTCGAGGAAGTGGTCGTACTTGTCGTCGAGCAGCCGCTCGACCGCCGGCCCGAACAGCACCGGTTCGCGCAGGTTGCGCACCCAGTACGCGGCGTCGAGCGCGGTGCCGTCGACGAAGTCCGCGGTCACCGAGGAGACGACCGGAACCGTGGCCCGCGACGGCCGGATGCCGGACAGGGCCTCGTGCAGCTCGGGCAGCAGCGGGTCGCACTGTCCGCTGTGGGAGGCGACGCCCATGTTCACCCGCCGGCACCGGATGCCGCGCTCGCTCAGCTCGGCCAGGCACGTGTCGAGTGCCATGGCGTCGCCCGAAACGACGGAGCTGCGCGTGCTGTTGGCGCCCGCGGCGTAGAGGCCGGGGTGACCGTCGAGCAGGTCCCGCACCTCGGCGAAGGGCAGGTCCACCACCGCCACGGCGCCCTCGCCCTCGATGCGGGCCATGAGGCGGCTGCGCTCGCAGACGACCCGGACCGCGTCCCCCAGGCTCAGCGCGCCCGCCACATGGGCCGCCGCCACCTCACCGAGGCTGTGCCCGACGACGGCGTCCGGCTCGATGCCCCACGAGCGCCACAGCGCCGCGAGCGCGACCTGGACCGCGAAGACGGCCGGCTGCATCACCGTCGTCGCGTCCAGCCGGGACGCGCCGGCGTCCCGGTTCAGCTCCTCGACGACCGAGATTCCGGCGTGGGCGCGGATCAGGCGGTCGCACTCCCGCAGTGCCTCGCGGAAGACGGGCTCGGTGTGCAGCAGGTCCAGGCCCATGCCGCACCACTGCGAGCCCTGGCCGGAGAAGACGAACGCGAGGCGCGGCGGGGTGCCGGGAGTCGGGCAGGAGCCGGCGGCGATGGTGTCCAGCGCGCCGAGCAGGTCGTCCCTGGTGCGGACGAGCGCCGTCGCCCGGTAGGGGTGGCCGCTCAGGCGCAGGGCGGCGGTCGCGCACCAGTCGGGCACGGAGCGCTCCGGCCCCTCGGCCACCGTCTCGCGCAGCCCGGCCGCGGCCGCCCGCAGCTCTTCGGGGCTCGACGCGGACAGCGGCAGCAGCTGTGCTTCGGAGGCGGGCGAACCCTCCACGACGACATGGCAGTTGGTGCCGCCGAAGCCGAAGGAGCTGAGCCCGGCGAGCATACGGGCGCCGTCGCCGGGCCAGTCGGTGAGCGCGGTGGGGACGGCGAGCCGCAGCTCGTCGAACGGGATCTCGGGGTTGGGCGCGTCGTGGTGCAGGGTCGCGGGGATGGCGCGGTGGCGCATCGCCAGGGCGACCTTGATGAGTCCGGCGATGCCGGCCGCCGCTTCCAGGTGGCCGATGTTGGTCTTCGCCGAGCCGATCAGCAGGGGCTCCTGGGCCGGGCGGCCCGCGCCCAGGACCGTGCCGAGCGCATGCGCCTCGATGGGGTCGCCCAGTGGGGTTCCGGTGCCGTGCGCCTCCACGTACTGCACGTCGTGCGCGCCGACGCCGGACCGCGCGTACGCCGCCCGGAGCATCGCTTCCTGCGCCGCGGGGTTCGGTGCGGTGAGGCCGTTGCTGGCGCCGTCGTTGTTGACCGCGCTGCCCCGGATCAGACAGTGGATACGGTCCCCGTCGGCCAGGGCCGCCGACAGCGGCTTGAGCACGACGATGCCGCCGCCCTCGCCCCGTACGTATCCGTCGGCGGAGGCCGCGAACGCCGCGGACCGGCCGTGCGGGCTCATGGCGCCGAACTTCGACATCGCGGCGCTGCTCTCCGGCGCGAGTACCAGGTTGACGCCGCCCGCGAGAGCCAGCGCGCTCTCGCCGGACCGCAGGCTCTGGCAGGCCAGGTGCACGGCGACGAGCGAGGAGGAGCAGGCGGTGTTGATGCCGATGCTCGGCCCCTGGAGGCCCAGGGTGTAGGAGACGCGGGCCGGCACGATGCTCGGCTCCTGGCCCGTGGCGGTGTGCTGCTGGATGTCGTCCAGGCCGCGCCCGGCGAGCCGCGCGTAATCGCTCCACAGGGTGCCCAGGAAGACGCCGGTGCTGCCGTCGCGCAGGGAGGCGGGCGGTATCCCGGCGTCCTGCAGGGAATTCCAGGCGAGTTCGAGTGCGAGCCGCTGCTGGGGGTCCATCTGGGCGGCCTCGCGCGGCGAGATGCCGAAGAACTGCGGGTCGAACCGGTCGATGTCACGCAGGAAGCCGCCGCGGCGGGTGCTCATCCGGCCGGGCTTGTGCGGGTCCGGGTCGTACAGCGCCTCGGCGTCCCAGCGCTCGGCGGGGATGCCGGTGACCGCGTCGGTGCCGGAGCGCAGCAGGTCCCAGTACGCGGCGGCATCGGGGGCGCCGGGGAACCGGCACGCCAGGCCGACGACGGCGATGGGCTCGTCGAACGGTACGGCGTTGCCCGTGCCGGCCGCGTCGGCCTGCGCCGGGGGGTTCACCGGGGCGTCCAGGCCGCCGGCGAGGGCGCCGGCCAGGGCGGCAATGGTCGGAAAATGCCAGGCGACCGTGGACGCGAGGGGCCTGCCGAGCCGCTTGGCCAACTGCGCGGTAAGGCCGGTCATCCCGGCGGAATCCATACCGAGGTCCCGGAACTGAGTTTCCAGGTCGGCATCACGGATCGCCGTACCGAGCTCACTTCCGATTCTTTGCCGCAGCCAGTCCGCTATGTCATCGACGGTATCCACAACCGCATCCCCCAGTTCATAAAAACAGAAAGCAGCTACCGATGAACGCGACCGGGAGTAAAACCGGTCGCCCTGCCTCAAAACGCCCGTACGGGCATGGCGAAAACCTCGCACCGAAACGGAATAACCATCGCTCCGGCAAGCCTGTCGAGGCCGCCGATCAAGATCAAATAATTAATAGCCTGGGAGCGGCGGAGAGTCAACCTGCGCAATGGTGGGCCTGGTTGGCATTTACAACTTCAAATGCGCACCATGGAAACGGATCGAGATGTCTGACCGTTATGCGGAACCCCCGCCGACCTCTCTGCCGCCCCCTCCGCCGACCTCTCATCGACGTCATCAGTAACCGGAATAAAGAATTCCGACTTCAATGCGCCGGGTCGCCGCGGCGCACGCAGAACGAACCGGCGCCGATGACGGCAAGGCCATCGGCGCCGGCAGGCACGGAGTTCTCCGGTGATTCGCCGCCCGGTCAGGAACCTTCGGGCGACGCCCCGTCGCCGGGCGAGCCCAGCCGGGGCAGGAAACGGTCACCGTCGAGCGACTGCAGGGCTTTCGCCATCGTGCGCACGTGAATCTCTTTTTCCTGACGCTCGAACATCAAGGACAGTGCGTCCCGCAGCGCCCGCGTCTCGGAGACGAGTGCCTGCGCGGCCCTGAGCGCCGTGTACGTACCCTTCGTCTGCGTGGGGTTGGCGTCGCCCAGCCGTTTCAGAACAGCCACATAAGCATCCACGACCTTGGACTCGGCCTCGGTGAGAGCCGGAATCTTGGGACCTTCGGGGAACATCACGGACGCGACCGCCTGCCTGCACTCGTCTTGATCACTCAGTCGGGAGATCGGCCCGGCTACTGGACGTTACGCGGCACCACGACCTGGTCCACGATCCCGTAATCACGGGCCATCTCGGCCGTCAGGATCTTGTCGCGCTCGATGTCCTCGCGGACCTTCTCGATCGGCGCGTCGGAGTGCTTGGAAAGCATCTCTTCCATCTGCGACCGCATACGCAGGATTTCATTGGCCTGGATCTCGAGGTCGGAGACCTGGCCGCGACCGGTTTCGGTGTACGGCTGATGAATCAGCACCCGGGCGTTGGGCAGCGCCAGCCGCTTTCCGGGGGTACCCGCCGCCAGCAGAATGGCCGCACCGGAGGCCGCCTGCCCCAGACAGACCGTCTGGATGTCGGGCTTGACGTACTGCATGGTGTCGTAGATCGCGGTCAGCGCGGTGAAAGAGCCGCCCGGGCTGTTGATGTAGAGCGAGATGTCCCGGTCCGGGTCCATCGATTCCAGGCAGATCAGCTGGGCCATGATGTCATTGGCCGAGGCGTCGTCGAGCTGCACACCCAGGAAGATGATGCGCTCCTCGAAGAGCTTGGCGTACGGATCGTACTCACGGACACCCTGCGAGGTGCGCTCCACAAAGCGCGGGACCACATAGCGCGCCTCGGCCTGGGGCAGTCGGGCGCGAGCATCGGAAAGATTGCTGGAGTTCACAGTACCGTCCTGTTGCAGAAGCGGAAAATAGCCTGGCGAGAAGTCGAACAATTCAAACAGAGAGACGTAGTTCACGCCTTTACGTCAAAAAGTTCACGTCTTTACAGCAAAAGCGTTTTCGACGGCCCGCTCGATGATGGGCGCGATCTCTCCCAGCCGGGCGTCGTCCATCATCGTGTAGTGCGTGCCGTCGGCCCAGGCGACGGTCGCCGGGCGGCCGGTCACCTCGGACCAGCCGAGGCACTCCGGCGCCGCGTTCCAGCCGGTTTCGTCCCGCGCCCGGATCACCAGGAGCGGCGCCGAACAGGGCCTGGCCTGCCAGCTGTTGTCGAAAATCCCCTGGTGCCAGCGGTAGATGTCCCAGAAGGGGCGCAGATCCTGGCCCGTGAGCCCCGGCACGTCATTCGCGACAGCGATCAGGTCCGCCGCGTGGTCGAGAAGCGCGGCGACCGCGGAGTCATCGGCCGAGGAGGCCCCGGCGGAGAATCCGGCGCCGGACATGTCGATCCCGAAGAGCCCGCCCACCTCCGTGGCCAGATCGGTCGTACGGCCCGCCAGCACCTCATGGGTCGCGCTGTCCAGCAGGATCACGCCGGCCGGAGCGACCCCCCGCTCCTCGGCGAGGCGCGCCATCTCCACGGCGACCGGCCCGCTGAAGGACCAGCCGACGAAGACGGGCACCGACCGGGAGTCGGTGGCCAGATACTCCGTCAGGTAGGCGTCCGCGATGCCCTCGATGGACCGGGGACGGCCGGGGTCGATGCCCGTGGCCTGGAAGGCGTAGACGGAGCAGTCCGAACGCAGATGCGGCTGCAGGGCGCGGAACGAGGCGGCCGAACCGCTCGCGGGGTGGATGAAGACCAGGGCGTGCCGCCCACTGGACGCCTTCAGGCAGACCAGGTTTCCGCCCACTTCACACAGCTCCTTGTCGGTCGGGCTCACGGCCGGCCGGCGGGGGCATGGCATGACCCTCCCCCTCAGCAGAAGCGCAAGCGCGTTCGCACGAACGTACAGGATGTACAGGACGTAGGATGGTGATCATGGCTTATGAGATTCCCGTGACGCAAGCCCGGGCCGAACTCGCCGACCTGATCAACCGCGCGGTGTACGGCGGGGAGCGCGTCGTCGTGACCCGCCACGGCAAGCCGCTCGTCGCCCTTGTGTCGGCCGCGGAGTTGGAACAGCTGGACGCCGCGGCTCAGGAGGCGCAGGAAGCCCAGGAGGTACAGGAACGGGTGATCGGGACCGTGTCCTTCGTCTCGGAGGTCCAGTCCCCCGGCGAACAGGGCCAGGGCCGCTTCGGCCTCGTCGCCGAATACGGCTCCCCGTACAACTCCGGCCCTTACGGCCCCTGACAGGGCGCGGCCCTCCCTGGTCCGGAGGGCTCAGCGGCGGGGCAGAACCCCGCAGTACGCGGCCGTAGTACGCGCCCGTAGTACGCACGGAAGCCGCCGGCCACAAGCCGACGACTCCCGTCTCTTCGGTGCGAACAGCACCGGTTCGACCGGTGCTACGACTCGCGGGGACGCTGTCGTTTTCTTTGTCCGCGTCACCTACAAGGGAAAACAGCGCAGCAGCAACCGCCACACCGCAGTCGCCGAGACCGGCTCCAACGTGGTCCGCTCGGAGTCACTCCTGATCACGGCCCACAGCCCGTCGGCGGTGTCGAGGACCCGCAGGGTGCGCGTGTGCGGGGTGCCCGCCGCATCGGGCCACCGCGTCGCCACCTCCCACCACCGCGCACCGTCCGCGGCGGAAGCACCGACCGCCTCCAGCACCGAGTGTCCGGTCAGCGGGCGGCCATCGTGCGGTTCGTTCTCGAACAGCTCCTCGACCTCGGCGGTGGGCAGCGGGACCGCAGCCGCGTCGGGCACCGGCCGGGGCGCGAGCCCGACGACACAGGCCACCGCGGCCGGCATCGACGCCGGGGCCGTGCCGGTCAGTTCCACCAGGTCGTCCGGGGCGTCCAGGAGCAGTGCCGCGGACTCCCCGCCCAGCCAGCCGGCACCGTGCACGCCGCTGCCGTCCGCGGCGGCGCCGTGGACGGAGAGCAGGCACGCCGGGTCGGACATGGCGTCCACCACCGGCGCGACGGCCGGGTGCGGCTTCCCGTCGGCCAGCACCCCGGCCTCCGAAAGCGTACGCAGCCCTTCGCCGTCGCCCCGCTCACCCTCCGCCCAGTCGTAGAAGGCCTCGAACAGTTCCGGGGACAGGCGCAGCCGGCCGCTGTCACCGTCGAAGAGCACCCCGGTCATGTGGGCACCTCCCGAAGACGGAAGCAGCCGGCGACCGAGGCGAACAGGTCCGCCTTCGCGTCGTAGTCGAATGTGGCGGCCGAGGCGGTCACGGTGAACCCCCGGCGCCCCGTCGTCCAGGACCACTGCTCCGCGGTGATGGCCCCGGCCTCGGGAAGGACATGGTGGAACAGCCGTCGCGTGCCGGAACCCATCGGCTCCTCGTCCACCAGCAAGTACTCCTGGAGGTGGTCCTCCAGCGCCCGGCCCACGGCCTGCTGCCACTGCCGTGCGTCCTCGACGTCCTCGGCCGTGACGACGACGTTGGCGCGGAACGCCTCGCCGTCCCCCGGCTCCACGGCGATCAGGGCGACCGGCGGCCCTGGGGATTCCACCGCCTCCCAGTGCTCCGGAAGGGCGATATTGAATTCCCGGTCTTCGTACGGCTGCAGTTCGTTGCTGGTCATGCGTGCTGCCCGGTCCGTTCCCTGATGAAGGCGGCCACCTTTCGCGCTCGGCCCCTGGCCACGTCGAATACATAGGCGCCGCTCGCGGTCCGCACGACCAGCCTGGGGAAGGGCGAACGCATCCAGAATCCCGGTCGTCGGCGACCGTCCGCGCCCGCCCGCGCGGGCACCACCTCGACCCCGGTGAGCTGACCGGCGGGAATCGTCACGACGGTCGGCTTCTGGCGAAGCGAGTCCTCCTGCTTGGTGGCGGCGAAGCCCAACCCCTGCGGATACCAGGCCAGCTTGCCCTCGACCGTTCCCTTGCGCGCGAGCCCGTGACCCTGCTCGTCGGTATCCGGATCGTGCACCCAGCCGCCCTTCCACTGGGCCACGGGCTCGGACACATCCCCGAATCTCTTCCCTATCTCTTCCTGACTGAGCAGGGTAGGAGTCTGTGCTGCGCAGGAATCCACCAAGGTCCCCAGAGCGCCCTGAGGCTGCGCGCCCTTGAAATCCTTCTTGTACTCGCCTCGGCGGAACCAACGGGGGCCCCACCATTTCGGGAGACCGAAGAACCCGGCGAGCAGGACCAGGAAGTGCAGAGCGCTGATGAAGGCGAAGGGGAGAACCACCAGCTTGGGGAGACCGAAGAGATAGTAAATCCCGCCCCCGAGCATCACGAAGGCAAAGAGGGGAATGCCGATGAGCGCCAGTTGCGGACCACGATCGATCACTGCCCAGGAACGGGCCTGCCGCGTACGACCGAGCCAGCACCACACCGTGTAGACAGATCCGAGACCGCCGACGACGGTTGCGGGAAGTCCCTGTATACCCCAGGACTTGGCGTGACTGGTTTCTAGGTAGACGCCCAGAAAAACCAAAGCCATCACGACCACTGGCGACCTCGCTGAAAAGATCGACAGGGTCCGCCGGCGCGCCACGATTACATCACTTCCCAATAATTCCGTTAATCCAGTCTCCGGCCGCACTGCCGAGGCCAGAACCTGCGGCAGCACCGACAAGACCACCCACCACCGCGCCCACCGGCGCGCCGACTCCGCCGAATGCGGCGCCTACCGCGGCACCGGCCGCTGCGCCGCCTTCCGCACCCGCCCACGTGCCGCCGGTCGTCGCGGCGGATTTGACCCCGGTGCGGGCGACGCGCTTCCCGGTGGACATGTTGGGGTCCTGGGAGTCCTGGCCCCACTGGCTCAGCCCCGAGGTAACAGCGGTGAGTCCCATACTCACCTTGCCGCCCCACTTGCCAACGGTCGCCCACTTGTTCCGGCTTGCGGCGGCATAGCTCTTGGCCTGCCAGTTCGTGCTCCACATGCGCCGGTAGGTGTTCTTCCACAGCGGCTCGTTCTTCCACGGCAGATAGCCGTACCTGCCGCCCGGCAGATATCCCCTGGGGGCGAACCTGCCGTACTTGTAGTAGCTCGCCCACGACACGCCGGCACCGAGCCCCGTCGTCCCGTAACCACCGAACCCCAGGTACTGACGCCCCTGCTCGGCCCAGTTGGTTCCGGGGCCGTCGTTCGTGGCATTGATCTTGTCAACGGCGGTCTGACTGGCCTCGTCATGGGCGGCGACCTTGACGCGTACGGCGGAGGTAATGCGATCGTTCTCCTCGACCAGGTCCGGCTTGTGCCGCCAGCCCTCGCCCAGCGGCTTCGCCTTGGCGACCAGACTCTCGGCATCGCGCTTCAGCTGCTTGAGCGACTTCTTTATCGGCGCACCGGCGTCAACGTACCCCTGCAGGACATCAGCGACGGTCTGGGCGGCCTCGGCGACCTTGCTCGCCTGCTGCTTGACGGGAATCAGCTTTTCAGCGAGGACCGCGCCGTTCGGCGCAAGGTAATTCAGGCCGACACCTGCTGCCCACGCACCGTCGATTTTCCCGCCGCGGTGCTCCATTCCAGAGGCGGCCCTCCGGATCGTCCGGACCTCCGCCTCCACATCCCCGAAGTGCACGTCGTCCAGGGAAGGGATCTCCTCCGGGTCGATCAGCGTGTCCGTCATTTAACGACCACCCTGCCCGAGCCAGCCGTTTTCTGAAGAATTCACCCCGCCCATTCCCTGGTTCGCGTTGCTTCTCATCTCGTCGTCCCCCTCCCCGAATATGCTGGTTGCCCGTCCGGCGCCGTCCACCGTGCACGCCACCCTGGACGACATGATGCCGGTCTTCTGTTGGACGTCCCCCGCGAACCTGGCCAGGGCCTCGGCGATCGGGCCGCCGCTCGCCGACCCCGCACCGTCGAGCGCGTCGAGCAGTGTCCGGACATCCGAGTCGAGGTCGTTGCCGTGGCGGGTGGCCTTCTGACCGGTTTCATTCATTCCGCTCGGCGAAATGTCGAACTTCATGACTCACCCCTCAGCCGATCCCGCCCGCCACGCTTTTGGTCTGCTGATGCGCGGGCCGGGCAGTGCCATCGTTCTTTTGCAGCGGCGAATTGACCAGACGAATGATGGAGTGAACTTCGCTCGCCGACTTGTTCCTGCGCTGTTCCGTGCCGTGGTACTGGCCCGAGACGCCGCCCGCCGGAATCCGGCCATCGCGGCCTTTCCTTACCGGTCTTGGCGCGCCGCTCAGCGAGTCGAGACCCGCGATGACACCGTGGAGGTTCGATTGCACCCCGCCCGATGCACCGGCGCCGTGGCTCCGCCGCCCCCTCATTACCCAACTCGCGCCCTCTCCCCCTTGGCCGTGGCCCCGTTCCCGTAGGTGTAAGCCCGTAGGTGTAGCCCGTAGGCGTATCAGCGCCCACCGTCGCTGCCACCTGCTCAACTCGCGCTACCGATCCCGCCACCCGGACCGACCGCCCAGCCCCGCAGACAAGGAAACATTCCCGCCCGACTGCACGCCCAGCCACGTAGAGCACGCGCGACACACAGCCAGGCGAACAAAGCTACCCATAGACGCATGCAGACTCAATCGACCTCCAGGCAGCGAAGTGCGCCTCACGCCGCGGCACGGCGCACGATGCGGGCGCATAGCGCGGACGTTGTCTCTCCTCGGCTTCCTGGCGGAGGTCTGCCGTCGTAGGGTCGCCAGGGGCTGTGCATGACTTTGCAGGCGTTTGTGGTGATCATTCGGAGTTCGCGGAGGTCCCGGAGTACCGGGTAGCCGTGCGGGCGGGTGACGTCCCATCTGTAGGCGTCGGCGAAGCGCTGATAGTGCGCCTTTTCGTATCCGAAGCGCCGACAGTCGACTTCAACTCCCCGGCGAGGAACCCAGCCGGGCGCAGCAATGAGGCGCGGTCTCCAGTCCTCACGCCGACGTGTTCAAGGAATCCCGGCTGTCGCAGCGGCGGCAGAGGTCAGTCGGAGGTGACCGGCAGTACGTCGGGTGACAGTGCCGACGCCCGTGCGGAAGCGCTCGTCATACGGCGGCGATGGTGGCGTCGGCACAGAACCTCATAGCCGACGACCTCCGTCGCCATATCCACATCTCCCACCACGACCTGCTCGCCCTCGACGACCATCTCGCCGCTCAGCGTACGAGCGTTGTGCGTGGCCCGGGCGCCGCACCAGCACATCGCCTCGACCTGCAGCGCCTCCACCCGGTCCGCCAGCTCAAACAGTCGCTGCGACCCGGGGAACAGCTTCGTGCGGAAGTCCGTGGTGATACCGAAGGCAAAGACGTCCAGGTCCAGATCGTCCACGATCCGGGCCGCCTGGTCGATCTGCTCCGGCAACAGGAACTGGGCCTCGTCCACGATGACGTAGTCGACCCTGCCGCCCCGCGACATGCGGTCCACGACGAACCCGTACAGATCCATCCCAGGCGTCGCCTCCACCGCGTCGGTGGTCAACCCCAAGCGCGACGACAGCTTGCCCTCACCCGCACGGTCATCCCGCGTAAAGATCACACTCTGCAGGCCACGGGCCGAACGGTTGTGCACGATTTGCAGCGCCAGAGTCGACTTTCCGCAGTCCATCGTGCCGCTGAAGAACACCAGTTCAGCCATGGGGGGTTGTTGCCTTTCGGGCGCGTCGGGGCCTGCCGACGGCAATCGGGTCGTATGGGGTGGAGGGCTCGGATGGGTGCGGTTTCGGCTCCCGCTGTCTCCGAGGAGGGCGGTTCGGGCCCCGAGAAGAGCGGTTCGGGCGCCGTACCGTTTCAGCCACCGCTTCCCCCGTTGGGGGGGACGCAGGACCCCTGCTCAACACAGTAACGGGTGCCACTGACAGCGCGGACGGAGCACGTCACGTACAGACTTCCGGCCGGGCGGAGCACCCGCGTGCGGGTTCCGCACAGTGCGCGTCACGGGGTGGGCTCTCCGGCGGAGTGCGTCAGGTGCGGACTTCCAGGAGGGGGACGAGTTGTTCGATCGGGGTCATGGAGCCGTGCATGCCGACCATGGCCGATTCGCGGGGTTCCTTCTCGCTCGCGATGATCACCATGTCGGCATGGGCGGCGGCCACCACATCACCGATTCTGCCCCGTACCCGGTCGTCGACGCGTGGCCCGAACCACCCCGCGGCGATCGCCTCCTCGCGGCCGGCCACCCACATCTGTTCGCCGACCACCTCGCGCCAGACCGCGAGCACGTCGTCGGCCGCGCCCGGATGCGCGTACACATGGCGGCAGCGGCCCTCGCCGCCCAGCAGCCGTACGCCCGCGCGCAGTTCCCAGTCCTCGTCGAAGTCGACGCGGGACTCCGGGTCGAACGGGATGTCGATCATGCCGTGGTCTGCGGTGATGTACAGGGCCGAGCGCGGCGGCAGCTGTTCGGCGAGCCGCTCCGCGAGCCGGTCGACGTACATCAGCTGGCCGCGCCAGGCGTCAGAGTCGACGCCGTAGCGGTGGCCCTTGCCGTCCACCTCGGAGTAGTACGTGTAGACGAGCGACCGGTCGCCGGCGGCCAGTTGTTCGGCGGCCAGGTCCATGCGGTCCTCGCCGGAGAGGCGGCCGTGGAAGGTGCCGCCGCTGAGCGCGATCTCGGTGAGCGGGGTGCGCTCGAAGTTCGGCGCGGAGACCTGGGCGGTGTGGATGCCCGCCGCGTGCGCCTGCTGGAAGACCGTGGGGTACGGCTGCCAGGCGTACGGGTCGGTCCACGGCTGCCAGCGCAGCTGGTTCATCAGCGCGCCGGTGTCGGGGTCTTGGACGGTGTATCCGGCGAGGCCGTGTGCGCCCGGTGGCAGGCCCGTGCCGACCGAGGCCAGGGAAGTGGCCGTGGTGGACGGGAAGCCGGCCGTCATGGGCAGCCCGGTGCCGTTCATGGACGTGCCGAGCAGCGAGGTCAGGAAGGGCGCCTCGTCCGGGTGGGCGCGTAGCAGCTCCCAGCCCAGGCCGTCGACGAGGAAGACGCAGGCGCGGTCGGCGGGCGCCAGCTCCAGGCTCGTCGGCTGCGCGTGCGCCAGGCCCTGGCCCGCGGTGATGGCGGGCAGGAGGTCGCAGAGCGCCCCCGTGCCGTAACGGGGCACCGGCGCGGTGGCGAGGTCCAGCGGCTCGGGCCAGGCGGACGCCGGGTCGACGGCGAAACCCGTCATCAGCGGGCGGCCGATGCGGCGGTGGCTTCGGAGAGCGCCTGGGCGAACGCGAGCGTCTGCCGGACGGTGTCCGGGCCGTCGCCGGCCTCGCTGACCCGCAGCGAGAGGTCGTCGGCGGTGGAGGAGCCGGTGTAGCCGTGGTCGGCCTCGCAGTTCGGGTCGCCGCAGCTGGCGGGCTCCAGGTCGAGCCGGGCGACGGCGCCCCAGCCGATGGTCAGCACGACCTCGCGGGGCAGCTGCCCCGGGGTGTACGACTCCGGGTTGGCCACGACGCGGCTGAGCACGACGGAGGAGATCCGGCCGAGCTTCACCGACTCGGTGGAGGTGGTCGCGTACGGCGTCGGCGACGTGGCGTCCGCGGCCTGCTCGTCGGTGTGGCTGACGATGAAGCGGGTGTCGGTGAGGACCAGCACCGTGACGTGGCGGCGCACTTCGTTCGCGTCGAAGGTGGTCTCCTGGTGGACCAGGTACGACACCACCGGCTCGCCGCCCACCGCGGCCTGCACCGCCTCGGCCACGAGTGCCGGGTAATAGCCGCTGCGCTCGATCGCCGCGCGCAGCCCCTGGGTCGTCGTACCGGTCTTAGCCATGCCGTCCATCCTACGGGGCGCCGGGGCCGCCACGGGCCGCAGGCGGCGGGCCGGGCTCAGTACGCAGGGAGGCGGCGCGGGCCGAGGTCGGTGGTGGCCGGGGGGCGGGCGAGGCGGACGGCGGCGCCGAGGACGGCGAGGCCCTGAGGGGCGACGACGACCGGTTCCAGGTCGATGCCGACGACCTCGGGGTGGTCGTCGACGAGCCGGGAGACGCGCAGCAGCAGTTCCTCCAGCGCGGCGCTGTCCACGGGCTGGGAGCCGCGCCACCCGAAGAGCAGCGGCGCGGTCCGGATGGAGCGGATCTGCTCGGCGACGTCGCGGTCGGTGGCGGGGATGAGGCGGTGCGCCATGTCGCCGAGGAGCTGGGAGGGGGCGCCGGCCAGGCCGAAGGAGAGGACGGCGCCGGCCGCCGGGTCGATGGAGGCGCGGATCACCGTGTCCACGCCGCGCGGCACCATCGCCTGCACCACCGGGCGCAGCTCTTCGGGCTTCCCGAGGAAGTCGGTCAGCTCCTCATAGGCGCGGCGCAGGGCGCGCTCTCCGGGGAGGTCGAGGCGCACACCCCCGAGGTCTGCGCGGTGCCTCAGGTGCGGCGCCGTGGTCTTCAGGGCGACGGGGTAGCCCAGGGACTCGGCGGCGCGTACGGCGGCGTCCGGGTCGGGTGCGGGGAGCGCGGCGCGGACGCGGATGCCGTAGCGGCCGAGCAGGGCGGCGGCCTCGTCGGGCGGCAGGGCCACGGAGCGGTGCGGCTCGGTGTCGGCGGTGAGCTCGTCGAGGAGCCGGTCGATGTCGGCGCCCGCTGCGGCCTCCTGGATGTCCTCGTACTCGGGGACCTTGCCCGGTACGGCGGACTCGCGGCGCCAGGCCGCGTACCGGACGGCCTCCGCGAGCGACCGGACGGCCCGCTCGGCCGAGGGGTAGGCGGGGATGCGGGGCGGGCCGGGGCGCGCCTCCTCCTTGTCCTGCGCTGCCTTCGTGTCCCGCGCCGCCTCCGGATGCAGCGCCGGCTCCGCTTGCGGCGCGGGCTCCTCTGTCGAGGCTGTCGCGCCCGTCGTCCCCGTCCCCGAGAGCGCCCCCGCCAGCTCCTCCATCGCCAGGTGGACGACGGTGACGGGCTTGGCGGGGCCCTCGGCCGCGGCCTCGCGCAGGGCCGTGGCGAGGGCCGCGATCTCCTCCGGGTCCGCGCTGCTGCCCTCGGCGACCCAGGGGATGGCGGTGAGGACGACCGCGTCGATGCGGTCGTTGGCCAGAGCCCGGGCCAGCGCCGCGCGGAAGTCGGCGGTCGTGGCGGCGAAGGGCAGCACATGGGGGCGCTGCGGGCGCAGCCCCTCGGTGAGGCACGCGTCGTACGCCAGGAGAGCGAGCGCTTCGGAGTTGCCCAGGATCGCCACCCGGGGGCCGGCGGGCAGCGGCTGGGAGGCCAGCAGCAGCCCCGCGTCGATCAGCTCGGTGAGGGTGCCGACCCGGATGACGCCGGCCTGCCGCATGAGCGCGGAGACGGTGGAGTCGGGTACGCGGGTGGTGGGGACGGTGTGGCCGAGCGGGACGGTGCCGCTGTGCCGGGCGCCCTTGACGACCACGACGGGCTTGGCGGCGGCGGTGCGGCGGGCGAGCCGGGTGAACTTGCGCGGGTTGCCGATGGACTCCAGGTACAGCAGCGCGACGTCCGTGTCGGGGTCCTCGTACCAGTACTGGAGCAGGTCGTTGCCGGAGACGTCGGCGCGGTTGCCGGCGGATACGAAGGTGGAGACGCCGGCGATCGCGCCGTCCCCGGGGCCGCGCTCCTGGAGGGCGCTGAGCAGGCCGATGCCGATCGCGCCGGACTGGGTGAACAGGCCGACGCGGCCCGCACCGGGCAGCCGGGGCGAGAGGGAGGCGTTGAGGCGGACGGCGGGCGCGGTGTTGATCAGCCCGAACGCGTTCGGGCCGACCAGCCGCATGCCGTACGAGCGGGCCTGGCGCAGCAGTGCGCGCTGCTTCTCGCGCCCTTCGGGTCCGGCCTCCGCGTAACCGGAGGTGAGGACGATCAGCCCCTGTACGCCGTGCTCGCCGCAGTCGCGCACGACATCGGGGACGTGCGCGGCGGGCACGGCGACGACGGCCAGGTCGACGGGGCCGGGGATGTCCCGGAGGGAGCGGTGGGCCGGTACGCCCTCCGGGTCCAGCGTGCTGCCGCCTTCGGGGAAGGCGTGGTTGACGGCGTACGTGCGGCCGGTGAAGCCGGAGTCGAGGATGTTGCGGAGGGCGGAGCGGCCGACGCCTCCGGGGGCGCGCCCCGTACCGATGACGGCGATCGACCCGGGGGCGAGCAGCCGCTGTACGGAGCGGGCCTCGGCGCGGTGCTCGCGGCCGCGCATGACGGCGACGGACTGCTCGGTGGGCTCCAGGTCGAATTCGAGGCGGACGACGCCGTCCTCGAAGGTGCGCTTCTGGGTGTATCCGGCGTCCGTGAACACCTTGATCATCTTGGTGTTGGCGGGCAGCACCTCGGCGGCGAAGCGCCGGATGCCGCGCTCGCGCGCGACCGCGGCGGCGTGCTCCATGAGCGCGGAGGCCACGCCGCGGCCCTGGTGCGCGTCCTGCACGAGGAAGGCGATCTCGGCCTGGTCGGCGTCGGGGCCGGTGGCGGGCCGGCCGTCGGCGTTGATGCGGTCGTACCGGACGGTGGCGATCATCTCGCCGCCCACGAAGGCGGCGAGCCCGACCCGGTCCACGTAGTCGTGGTGGGTGAAGCGGTGCACGTCGCGGTCGGAGAGCCGGGGGTAGGGCGCGAAGAAGCGGTAGTACTTCGACTCGTCGGAGACCTGCTCGTAGAAGGAGACCAGGCGCTCCGCGTCGTCCGGGGTGATGGGGCGGATCCGGGCGGTGCCGCCGTCACGCAGCACCACGTCGGCTTCCCAGTGAGCGGGGTAGGCGGCGGCATCCGACGACGTCTCCATGCGGACAGCGTACGACCGTGTGCGTATCCGGGGGCGGCCGAAGCGTCCGGGGCGCCTCGGGGACGACCGTACGTGCTCCGGGGCGGGACGGTGCGTACGACCGGGTCTCAGCATGCGTACAGCCTGGGCGTGACGCAGGCTTGGACTTCTAGGATCCGAGCGCTCACGGGGGCTGGGCACACCGGACCACCGGTGCCCGCGTGAGAGACTGGTCTAGACAACTTTCCCTACCCGAAGGGCAACACCATGGCTGAGCGCCGCGTCAATGTCGGATGGGCCGAGGGTCTGCACGCCCGCCCCGCCTCGATCTTCGTCCGTGCGGCCACCGCTTCCGGCGTGCCGGTCACGATCGCCAAGGGTGACGGCAACCCCGTCAACGCCGCCTCCATGCTCGCGGTCCTGGGCCTGGGCGCCCAGGGTGGCGAGGAGATCGTGCTGGCTTCGGACGCCGACGGCGCCGACGCCGCGCTGGACCGCCTGGCAAAGCTCGTCTCCGAGGGCCTCGAGGAGCTCCCGGAGACGGTCTGACCCTTCGGGCAGACCGGCGGCCGTACGCCGCCCGGTACCGCCGTCACGGCCCCGCCACAGTGACCCGCACACGGGTCATGGGCGGGGCCGTTCGCATTGCACGGAATTCCCCGCTTTCCCGTCGGCCGGGATCCGACGCAAAAGACATTCGGGCGCACGCAATCAGGTACGCACAATCGGGCCCACGCAAAAGTAATTCGGGCACGGCGGAGCAGGGGTACGGAATTCCCCAGGAGTTGTATACGGCAGCGGTGTTAATTCCGGACGCGCGCCGTGTTTACGGACCGTTTCACTTCCCTCACCGCCGGCGCCGGACGGCGCAGCCGGTGGGCGGGCAGCGCGTGCTCCACATGGGCGGCGGTCAGTGCGCGGGCGCGCTCGGCGTCGCCGCGCGCCACCGCGTCCACGATCGCGCCGTGCTCCTGCCAGGACCGGTCCGCCTCACCGGGCGACGGCTGGTCCAGGTCGATCGCGTACACCCAGTCGATCTTGCGGCGCAGCTGGGTGAGCAGCGCCGTCATGCTCGCGCTGCCGGACGCCTGGGCGAGCGTCTCGTGGAACCAGCAGTCCAGTTGCCGCAGGTCGGCGGCGCTGCCGTGGCGGGCCCTCGCACGCCCCAGGCGGACCAGGCCGCGCAGTACCTTCAGATGGGCGGCCGAGCGGCGGGCCGCGGCGCGGGCGGCGCCCAGGGGCTCCAGGAGGAGGCGGATGTCCAGGAGGTCGGCGGCCTCCTGCTCGGTCGGCTCGGCCACACACGCGCCCGCGTGCCGCCGCGTGGTGACGAACCCCTCGGACTCCAGCGTGCGCAGCGCTTCGCGTACGGGGACGCGGGAGACGCCGTACCGGGACGCGAGCAGTTCCTCGATCAGCCGGGAGCCGGGCGGGAACGTTCCGGAGACGATGTCGTCGCGAATCGCCGTGCAGACCGCATGCGCCGAAATGTTCCCTCGCATCGTCCGTGCCTCCGCCGTAATCCTCTGGAAACGCCGTCCGGGCGGCGCCTTTTCCGTGACTCTATGACACCGGACCGGCATTTCCGATGGCCGTCACGAATTCATGGATATTTTTTGGCCAATGGGCGGGAGTTCCGGGGAGGCGGGGACGGGAGCGCAACGGGAGCGCATACGGAGACGCCGAAGCCCCGGCCGGGGGCCGGGGCTTCGGGTGGTACACGGGGAACGCCGTACGGTGCGCGGCCCCTCAGAGGCTCGGGTCCCTCAGACGCTGACGCCGTGCGAACGCAGGTACGCGATCGGGTCGATGTCCGAGCCGTACTCCGGGCCGGTGCGCGCCTCGAAGTGCAGGTGCGGGCCGGTGGTGTTGCCGGTGTTGCCGGACAGCGCGATCTGCTGGTTCGCGGAGACCCGCTGGCCCACGGAGACGCCGATGGACGACAGGTGGCCGTACTGGGTGTAGGTGCCGTCGTTCATCTTGAGGACGATGTTGTTGCCGTACGCGCCGCCCCAGCCGGCCTCGACGACCGTGCCCGCGCCGACGGCGTGGACGGCGGTGCCGGAGGCGGCGTGGAAGTCGATGCCGGTGTGGCTGCCGGAGGACCACAGGCCGCTGGACGCCTTGTACGGGGTGGAGACGTAGCTGCCGGCGATCGGCGCGACGAAGCCACTGGCGCTGAGCGTGGTACGGGCGTCGGAGCGCGAGGCGCGCTTCTCCGCCGCCTTCTTCTTGGCGGCGGCCTTCTTCTCGGCCGCCTCGGCCGCGGCCTTGCGCTGAGCCTCCTGGGCCTTCTTCTTGGCGGCCTCGGCGTTCTTGACGGCGGCGTCCTCGACCTGCGTACGGGCGGCGGCGACCTCGGCGGCCTCCTCCTGCGCGTCGGCCTGGGCCACGATGTTGTCGGCGACCCGGTCGCCGGTGTCGGCGATGGCGCGGGTCAGGCCGGTGTCGGTGGCGGCCGGGTCCTCGGCGGCGGCCAGCGCCGGGGAGGCGATGGACACGACGACACCGGTCGCGGCGGCTATGCCGGCGATGTTGCGGGTGGTCCGGGCAGCACGGCCGGGGCGGCGGTGCTTGCCGGTGGCACGGGTGAACGCCATGACCGGCGCACTCCTTTCCTTCCTTCTCGCCTACCGGGTTAGCTGACGGGTTCGGAGCAGGAAGGTCTCCTACGGCGGCCTCCGGAGAGGACGCCGATTCACCCCAAGGGGACATGTGGGTCCCCGGCTCCCCTGGCTCGCGCCGTACGGGGACTCGGCGATGACTGTCCGGCGGCCGCGGGCGCGGCGCAGTTCTGACGAACAGCCGGACCGACGCTAAAGGGGACATCTCGCGATCAGCAAACAGAATCGAGAGTTTGTGCCGGACGCCACACGGGGCGGAGGCAACCACCTACAGCATTCCGGACAAAAACGAAGATCCCGGGCCGCTTTGGCGGCCCGGGACCCTTTATGTCCTGCTATGTGAGCGGCGTTGGCACGGTTCAAGACACCCAGTGACGGGACCGGTACGACGCGTTCCGGCCCGTCCTTCCGCCGTACCGCGCAGGCGAATTCACCACCGCAACCGCCCCGGGACGGCGCCGGTCCGCGACCGCCGCCGGCCCGCCCCGCGTCAGCCCGTGACGACCGACACCTCGCCGATGCCCAGCTTCCGCACCGGCTCCGCGATCTGCGCGGCATCGCCCACCAGGACCGTGACGAGCCGGTCCACCGGGAAGGCGCTGACCGCGGCGGCGGTCGCCTCGACCGTGCCGGTCTCGGCCATGCGCCGGTACAGCTCCGCCTGGAAGTCGTCGGGGAGGTGCTGCTCGACCTGGTCGGCCAGCGTCCCGGCGACGGCGGCGGCCGTCTCGTACTTCAGCGGCGCCACGCCGACCAGATTCTGCACCGCCACGTCGCGCTCGGCGTCGGTCAGGCCCTCGGCGGCCAGCGTCCGCAGCACCTTCCACAGGTCCTCCAGCGCCGGACCCGTGGACTCCGTGTCCACCGAACCGCTTATGGCCAGCATCGCCGCGCCCGTGCCGTCACCGGAGGAGCGCAGCACCTGCCCGAAGGCCCGTACGCCGTAGGTGTAGCCCTTCTCCTCGCGCAGCACGCGGTCCAGGCGGGAGGTGAGCGTGCCGCCCAGGCAGTACGTGCCGAGCACCTGGGCGGGCCAGACGCGGTCGTGCCGGTCGGCGCCGATGCGGCCGATCAGCAGCTGCGTCTGGACGGCGCCGGGCCGGTCGACGATGACCACACGGCCGCTGTCGTCGGCGGTGATGGGGGAGGCGGCCACCGGCTCGGCGGCGGAGCCGGTCCACGCGCCCAGGGTCTCCTCCAGCGCCGCGTCGAGGTCCACCCCGGTGAAGTCGCCGACGATGACGGCGGTGGCCGTGGCGGGGCGTACGTGCGCCTCGTAGAAGGCGCGGACAGCGGCGGCGTCGATGCGCGCCACCGTCTCCTCGGTGCCCTGGCGCGGCCGGGACATCCGGGAGGTGGCCGGGAACAGCTCCTTGGAGAGGGCCATCGCGGCGCGCCGGGCCGGGTTGGCCAGCTCGTGCGGGATCTCGTCCAGGCGGTTGCGCACCAGGCGCTCGACCTCGCTGTCCGGGAAGGCCGGGGCGCGCAGGGCGTCGGCGAGCAGGCCGAGCGCCTTCACGAGGCGGGAGGCCGGCACCTCCAGGGAGACGCGGAGGCCGGGGTGGTCCGCGTGCGCGTCCAGCGTGGCGCCGCAGCGCTCCAGCTCGGCGGCGAACTCCTCGGCGTCGTGCTTGTCGGTTCCCTCGGAGAACGCCCGCGCCATGATCGTGGCGACGCCGTCCAGGCCCTCGGGCTCGGCGTCCAGCGGCGCGACGAGGTTGATCTCGACGGCCACGACCTGCTGGCCCGGGCGGTCGGCGCGCAGCACCGTCAGGCCGTTGCCGAGCGCGCCGCGCACCGGGGCCGGGAACGCCCACGGCTTCGGCTGCCCGGCCTGCGGCTGCGGGTGGAAGGTCATGGTCGGGGTCACGGCGTCGGTCACTGGGCCGCCTCCTCGGTCTTGGTCTCGGTGTCGTTCTGGACGGCGGCCGCGGCGGGCTCCGGCTCCCCGGCGGCCGCGGCCTCGGCCCCGGCGGGCAGGGTCGGCTCGTAGACCAGCACCGCGCGGTTGTCGGGGCGCAGCCGGGCGGCGGCGACCGCCTGCACCTCGTCCGGGGTGATGTCCAGAACGCGCTGTACGGCGCTCAGCGCGAGCTGCGGGTCGCCGAACAGCACCGCGTACCGGGCCAGTTCGTCCGCGCGCCCGGCGACCGTCTCCAGGCGGTCCAGCCACTCGCGCTCCAACTGGGCCTGCGCGCGCTCCATCTCCTCGGCGGTCGGGCCCTCCTCGGCGAAGCGCTTCAGCTCCTCGTCGACGGCCCGCTCGATGGCGGGCACCTCGACGCCGTGCGAGGTCTTCACGTCCAGCCAGCCCAGCGAGGGCGCGCCCGCCAGGCGCAGCAGGCCGAAGCCCGCCGCGACGGCGCTGCGGTCGCGGCGCACCAGGCGGTTGTAGAGCCGGGAGGACTCGCCGCCACCCAGGATCGTCAACGCGACGTCCGCGGCATCAGCCTCACGGGTGCCGTCGTGCGGCAGCCGGTACGCCGCCATGAGGGCGCGCGAGGGCACCTCCTCCTCGACGACCTCGCGCAGCTCCCGGCCCATGATCTCGGGCAGCGAGCCGTCCCGCGGCGGCTGCTTGCCGTCGTGGCCGGGGATGGAGCCGAAGTACTTCTCCACCCAGGCGAGGGTCCGCTCGGGGTCGATGTCGCCCACGATGGACAGCACGGCGTTGTTGGGCGCGTAGTACGTGCGGAAGAAGTTCCGCGCGTCCTCCAGGGAGGCGGCGTCCAGGTCGGCCATGGACCCGATGGGCGTGTGGTGGTACGGGTGGCCCTCGGGGTAGGCCATCGCCGTCAGCTTCTCGAACGCGGTGCCGTACGGCACGTTGTCGTACCGCTGGCGGCGCTCGTTCTTCACCACGTCGCGCTGGTTCTCCAGCGACTCGTCGTCCAGTGCGGCCAGCAGCGAACCCATCCGGTCCGCCTCCAGCCACAGGGCGAGCTCGAGCTGGTGGGCGGGCATGGTCTCGAAGTAGTTCGTCCGCTCGAAGCTCGTGGTGCCGTTGAGCGAGCCGCCGGCGCCCTGCACCAGCTCGAAGTGACCGTTGCCCTTCACCTGCGCCGACCCTTGGAACATCAGGTGCTCGAAGAGGTGCGCAAGGCCCGTACGGCCCTTCACCTCGTGGCGGGAGCCGACGTCGTACCACAGGCAGACCGCCGCGACGGGGGTCAGGTGGTCCTCCGAGAGCACCACGCGCAGGCCATTGGCCAGCCGGTGCTCGGTTGCTGTCAGGCCGCCGGAGCCGGCTTGTTCTGTGGCCGTGTGACCCATGGGCATGTACGTCCCTTCGATCCGCTTGCGAGGAAGTTCTGTCACTGTATGCAAGCGCGTCGGCATCTGGCGAAGTTCCCGTCCGGCGCTCCCGCCGGTAGGAGATTCCCCGGATCGGGGCGCTCCGCACCTGCGTTCCGCTCTGGTGTTCGCCGCCTGTCGCGCGGTTTCCGGGCCCGGCACGGCCGTCGTCCGCGGGGCTTCGGCGGGGCTCCAGCGGGGTCCCGGCGGGGCTCCGGAGGCGGGTGACGGCCGGTGCGCAGGGGCGCTACGGACGGGTCGCGGTCGGCGATGTCAGTGCGGCGGTCCACAATGGTCCGCGACAGGTTCGGCCGTTGAGCGCGCCGGAGCACGGCAGATCCCGGCAGACTCAGCCGTCGGGCCTGCCCCGGCAGGGGACGCGAGCACCGCGCCGACCTGCCGGTCCAGCAGACGCCGTAGCCGTAAGCGAAGCAGAGTTCGAGCGAAGGAGCCGCAGCCGCGATGGCCCGCCGCAGCACGAAGACCCCGCCGTCAGGGGGCACACCGGAGCCCCAGGACTTCGAGGAGCGGATCCTCGACATCGACGTCGTCGATGAGATGCAGGGTTCCTTCCTGGAGTACGCGTATTCGGTCATCTACTCGCGCGCCCTGCCCGACGCACGCGACGGCCTCAAGCCCGTACACCGCCGCATCCTGTACCAAATGAACGAGATGGGCCTGCGCCCCGACCGCGGATACGTGAAGTGCGCCCGCGTCGTCGGCGAGGTCATGGGTAAGCTCCACCCGCACGGCGACGCGTCCATCTACGACGCGCTGGTGCGCATGGCGCAGCCCTTCTCCATGCGGCTGCCGCTGGTCGACGGCCACGGCAACTTCGGTTCGCTGGGGAACGACGACCCGCCGGCGGCCATGCGGTACACCGAGTGCCGGATGGACTCCGCGACGTCGCTGATGACGGAGTCCATCGACGAGGACACCGTCGACTTCCAACCGAACTACGACGGCCAGGAGCAGGAGCCCGTCGCCCTCCCGGCGGCGTATCCGAACCTCCTCGTCAACGGCGCCTCCGGCATCGCCGTCGGCATGGCGACGAACATGCCGCCGCACAACCTCGGCGAGGTCATCGCCGCCGCCCGGCACCTCATCAAGCACCCGAACGCCGACCTCGAAACGCTGATGCGGTACGTCCCGGGCCCCGACCTGCCCACGGGCGGCCGCATCGTCGGCCTCTCCGGCGTCCGGGACGCGTACGAGAAGGGCCGCGGCAGCTTCAAGATCCGCGCCACCGTCGCGGTGGAGAACGTCACGCCGCGCCGCAAGGGCCTGGTCGTCACCGAACTGCCCTTCACGGTCGGCCCCGAGAAGGTCATCTCCAAGATCAAGGACCTGGTCGGCTCGAAGAAGCTGCAGGGCATCGCGGACGTCAAGGACCTCACCGACCGCGAGCACGGCCTCCGCCTGGTCATCGAGATCAAGAACGGCTTCCACCCCGAAGCCGTCCTCGAGACGCTCTACAAGCTCACTCCCATGGAGGAGTCCTTCGGCATCAACAACGTCGCGCTGGTCGACGGCCAGCCGCTGACGCTGGGCCTGAAGGAGCTCCTGGAGGTCTACGTCGACCACCGCTTCACCGTCGTACGGCGGCGCAGCGAGTTCCGCCGCAGCAAGAAGCGCGACCGCCTCCACCTCGTCGAGGGCCTGCTCACCGCGCTGATCGACATCGACGAGGTCATCCGCCTCATCCGCTCCAGCGAGAACAGCGCGGAGGCCAAGCAGCGGCTGATCGAGCGCTTCGGGCTGAGCGACATCCAGACGCAGTACATCCTCGACACCCCGCTGCGCCGTCTCACCAAGTTCGACCGCATCGAGCTGGAGTCCGAGCGCGACACCCTCCGCGCCGACATCGAGAAGCTGACCAAGATCCTCGATTCCGACGCCGAGCTGCGCAAGCTGGTCTCCTCCGAACTGGCCTCGGTCGCCAAGAAGTACGGCACCGAGCGCCGCACGGTCCTGCTGGAGTCCTCCGGCGCGGCCGCTGCCGCCGCGGTGCCGCTGGAGGTCGCCGACGACCCCTGCCGCGTCCTGCTGTCCTCCACGGGGCTGCTGGCGCGTACGGCGGGCGGCGAGGGCTCCTTCGACACCGACGCCAAGCGTGCCAAGCACGACGTCATCGTCTCCGCCGTCCCGGCCACGGCCCGCGCCGAGGTCGGCGCGGTCACCTCCGCCGGGCGGCTGCTGCGCCTGTCGGTGATCGACCTGCCGCAGTTGCCGGAGACGGCCGCCACACCCAGCCTGTCCGGCGGCGCGAAGATCTCCGAGTTCCTCACCCTCGACGACGGCGAGGAGCTGGTCTGCCTGACCACCCTCGACGAATCCTCACCCGGCCTCGCCCTCGGTACGGAACAGGGCGTGGTCAAGAGAGTGGTGCCGGACTACCCGGCGAACAAGGAGGAGTTGGAGGTCATCTCCCTCCGGGACGGCGACCGCGTCGTCGGCGCCGTCGAGCTGCGCACCGGCGAGGAGGACCTGGTCTTCATCAGCGACGAGGCCCAACTGCTCCGTTACCCGGCCGCGCAGGTACGTCCGCAGGGCCGCGCCGCCGGCGGCATGGCCGGCATCAAGCTCGCCGAGGGCGCGAAGGTCATCTCCTTCACCGCCGTCGACCCGGCCGCCGACGCGGTGGTCTTCACCGTCTCCGGCTCCCACGGCACGCTGGACGACTCCATCAGTACTGCCAAGCTCACCCCCTTCGACCAGTACCCGCGCAAGGGCCGGGCGACCGGCGGCGTCCGCTGCCAGCGCTTCCTGAAGGGCGAGGACCATCTCACCCTGGCCTGGGCCGGCGCCGCCCCGGCCCGCGCCGCGGACGCCAAGGGCAGCCCGGTGCCGCTCCCGGACCCGGACCCGCGCCGCGACGGCTCGGGCGTCCCGCTCACGAAGAAGGTGGCCACGCTGGCGGGGCCGGTGTAGGGACGTCCGCCCCGCCCCTGGCTCGGTTCTCGGCGCCGTACGTCACTTCGGTGGCGTGCGGTGCCGAGGCTTTCGGTGGCGTGCGGCGCCGGGCCCGGGGGCCCCAGGGGTGTCGCTTACGCGTCCTTCATGTGCGCCCCTGCGAAGGTCTCGTCCTCCTCCGTCGTGTCCGGTTCCTCATCGGAAGCGGACGACGGTACGTACCGCAGCACTCCCCACATCGTGTGCGGGTCGGTCTCCTCGGGCGCGGTGTCGCGGCAGGCGTCCAGCTCCTTCCGCAGCGCCGGAGCGTCGATACCGGACCCGATGAGCACGAGCTGCGTCAGCCGCTCCTCCCCCTCGGCCCACGCCCCGGGATAGAACCGCAGAAAACCACCCACCGCGTGCACGGTGAACTTCTGCCCGCTCCCCGCCACCCCGAAGTGCACGAACCCCTTGATGCGGTACAGCCCGGCAGGCCGCGCGTCCAGGAACTCCATCAACCGCCGCGGGTGCATCGGCTCGGCCGAGGTGAACTCCACGGTGTCGTAACCGGCGTGCAGGTGACGTCGGTTCCCGTGTCCGCGTCCGTGTGCGTGTCCGTCACAGCTCCCGTCACCGGCACTCCCTCCGTGCGCCGCACACTCCTCGTTCTCCTCGTGCTCGTCGTTCTCGTCGTGTTCCTCGTGCTCGACCTCCTCCCTGAGCAGGTCCTCGAAGGACAGCTGTCCCTCGGCCACGCCTTCCCGGGGCCGGCGCTCGAAGAGCAGCTCCGGGTCGATGCGTCCGTACGCCGCGGGCACGACAGGCGTACCGGGCGCCAGCTCGCCGAGGGTGCCCAGCAGCTCCGCTCGCCGGGCGTCGCCGATCCGGTCGGCCTTGTTGAGGACCACCAGGTCCGCGATGGCCAGGTGCCGGTCCAGCTCCGGGTGGCGAGCGCGCGTGCCCTCGAACTCCGCCGCGTCGACCACCTCGACCAGCCCGCCGTACACGATCCGGTCGCTCTCGCTCGCGAGGATCATCCGGATCAGTTCCTGCGGCTCGGCCAGGCCACTGGCTTCGATGACGATGACGTCGATATGGGAGGACGGGCGCGCCAGCCGCTCCAGATACGTGTCCAGCTCGCTCGTGTCGACCGCGCAGCACAGGCAGCCGTTCCCCAACGACACCATCGAGTCGACCTGGCCCGCGACCAGCATCGCGTCGATCTCGATCGCCCCGAAGTCGTTGACGACCGCGCCGATCCGGGTGCCGCCGCTCCGGCTCAGCAGGTGATTGAGCAGGGTGGTCTTGCCGGACCCGAGGAACCCGGCGAGCACGACGACCGGGATCTGCCGCGGCACGGAGTCCCCGGCGGTCGGAGCCGGGTCCGAGCCCGGCCCCGGGCCCGTCCCCGGGCCCGCCGCCTCTCGGACAATCTCCTGTTCCCGGGCATCCGGGGCACGGGTGGCCGCGGCAGGAGTGGCCGGGCCAGGAGTGGCCGGGTGCTGCGTACTGGTCAAGGGGGCGCCTCCAGCGTGTCCGGTCGGTCCGCGTACGCCTGCCGGCTTCGGCCGCGGCGTACGTCGATCGAGCGTGGCGGGCACGGACCCGGCAGGCAGCGGTCGCTGCGGAGCGCATTGCTGCCCGGAGGACCTGGACGATCTTCAGGCCCGTCGCCCGCTCCAGGATATTGGCGCCATGTCCGGCTCCCGAGCCATGCCCCGCTCCCGAGCCACGTCCGGGTGCCGAGCCACGTCCCGCTCCCGAGCCACGTCCCGATCCCGAGGCGCCCAAGCCGCGCCCCGCTCCCGAGGCGCGCCGGCCCTCCCCGGATGCGCGGCCAGTATCGGCTCCGCCCGCTGGATGCCCGGCAAGACACCGCCCGGCAGGAGACCGGTGACGGGGCCAACCCGAAGCGCCCCGGCGAGGACCGGCCATTGCCGGCCCGCTGCCCGTCGGCGTCGCAGCCCGCAGGTTAGGGTCGCCTATGTGAGTACCTGTGCAACCGCTTCCCGCATGGCGGCCGAACCCCTGGCCGGTACGGCGGCCACCGCCCGGACCTGGCTGCTCGTCGAGCAGAGCGGCCCCTGGGGTGCCAAGGCGCTCACCGACAGCCACCTCGACCCGGCCGTCGGCCGCGCCCTGGAGGCCGCCGCCGCGGACACCGGTGTACGCGTCGCCCTGATCCGCCGCCCCGGCCGGCACGCCGACCGCGGGGCGAGCACGCCGCGCCGGGTCTTCCTCGCGCACACCGCCCCCGGCCGCTCCTGGATCCGTACGGCACGGATCGCCGACCCCGGCACGCTTCTCGACCTGGACTTCGCGGCGCTGGGCGCGGGTGCGCACGGCGATCTCTGGGAGCCGTACACCGGCCCGCCGCCGGTCCTCGTGTGCACCAACGGAAAGCGCGACCGCTGCTGTGCCGTACTGGGCCGGCCGCTCGCCGCGGAGCTGGCGGCGGACGGCATGGAGGCGTGGGAGGTCACGCACATCGGTGGTCATCGCTTCTCCCCCACGCTCTTCGTGCTGCCGTACGGATACGCGTACGGCCGGGCAGCGGCGCCGCTCGTCAAGGACGCCGTCGTCGCGGCGCGCGAGGGCCGGGTCGTCACCGACCACTGCCGCGGCCGTTCCACCTGGGACCGCCCGGCGCAGGCCGCCGACCTCGCCGTCCGCGATCTGATCGGCGAGGACCGCGCCGACGCCCTCGACGTCACCGGGATCGAGGCCCGCTCCTCCGGCGAAGGAACGCCTCCTTTCTGGGTCCTCACGCTCGCCCACGCCGACGGCCGCGTCTGGCGCGTCACCGTCGAGCAGCGCGCCGGCGACACCGCCACCCCGGCCAGCTGCGGAGCCTCCGCCATTCCTCCCGCACTCATGTCCGTCACAGACATCACTGCCCTCACCCCCGCCATCGCCGTCACACGATCGTCACGTTCCGTGACCACGACTGAAGATTAGAGCGATTCCGCCCGGCCGTGGCGGGCCTGTGGATAACTTTCGGCGGGGCCGTCGGCGACCGCGCGGGCCCGGTGATTACCCGAGCCACCGTCGTCCCGCTTACTGTTCGTTCGTATGGGCGACAAGGGCGAGGAGAGGGCGAGCGGGCCCGGCGCGGCCGGTGAGCCGCGCGGCGGCGGCCGGGCGCGACTGCGGCTGCGCTGGCCGCGCCGCGTGTTCGCGCAGGTCCTGCTCGTGCAGCTGGCCATCGCCGCCGGCGTGACCGCGCTGGCGACCGGTCTCTTCCTCGCGCCGCTCAGCGCCCAGCTGGACGACCAGGCCATGCGCCGCGCCCTGGCCATCGCGCAGACCACCGCCGCCCAGCCGCGCCTGGACGAGGCGCTGGAGGCGTCCCGCCCCGCCGCCGGCGGCCCGGTCCAGGCGGCCGCCGAGCGGATCCGGCGGGCGACCGGCGCCGAGTACGTCGTGATCATGGACGAGCACGGCGTGCGCTGGTCGCACACCGACCCGGGCGAGATCGGCCGGCACGTCTCCACCGATCCCAGTGCCGCCCTCTCCGGCCGGGAGGTCATGCAGATCGACGAGGGCACCCTCGGCCGCTCGGCGCGGGGCAAGGTCCCGCTGCGGGACGACCACGGACACATCGTCGGCGCCGTCTCGGTCGGCATCGCGTACGAGAGCGTGCAGCAACGGCTGCTGTCGACCGTGCCCGACCTGCTGGCGTACGCGGGCGGGGCGCTCGCCGTGGGCGCGCTGGCCGCGTACCTCGTCGCGCGCCGGCTCCAGCGCCGCACCCATGACCTGGCCTTCTCCGACATCTCCGCGCTGCTCGCCGAGCGGGAGGCCATGCTGCACGGCATCCGCGAGGGGTTCGTCGCGCTGGACCGGCACGGCCGCATCCGGCTGCTGAACGACGAGGCGCAGCGGCTGCTCGACCTGCGTGCGGAGGACATCGGCCGTCCCCTGGACACCGTGCTGCCCCCGGGCCGGACGACGGACGTGCTGGCGGGCCGGGCCTCCGGCGCCGACCTGCTCACCGTCAGCGGACAGCGGGTCCTGGTGGCCAACCGGATGCCGACCGACGACGGCGGCGCCGTGGTCA
This sequence comes from Streptomyces sp. NPDC000151, assembly GCF_040301705.1. Classification (NCBI taxonomy): domain Bacteria; kingdom Bacillati; phylum Actinomycetota; class Actinomycetes; order Kitasatosporales; family Streptomycetaceae; genus Streptomyces; species Streptomyces sp. NPDC000151. Next base: position 52,021 of record NZ_JBEPFC010000027.1, read on the forward strand.
CCCTGCGGGACCGTACGGAGCTGGAGCGGCTGGGCCGCGAGCTGGACGGTACGCGGGGGCTGATCGACGCGTTGCGCGCCCAGGACCATGAACACGCGAACCGGCTGCACACCCTCCTCGGGCTGCTGGAATTGGGGCTGTACGAGGAGGCGGTGGAGTTTGTGACGCACGCGGTCGGCGTGCACCGGGCGACCGCCGAGCAGGTCACCGAGCGCGTGCACGACCCCTTGCTGGCGGCGCTGCTGGTGGGGAAGGCGACCGTGGCCGCCGAGCGCGGCGTGTCGCTGAGCATCGCGACAGCGACCCGGCTGCCGGACCGGGTGGTCGACCCGCACGGCCTCGTCACGGTCGTCGGCAATCTGGTCGACAACGCGCTGGACGCGGCGGCCGGCGGACGGGACGGGCAGGTCGAGGTGGAGGTGCGCGCCGAGGGCCGGACGGCGACCGTGCGGGTCAGCGACAACGGCCCCGGCGTGCCGCGCGAGCGGCGCCAGGAGATCTTCACGGAGGGCTGGACGACGAAGGAGCCGCCGGCACACGGGCAGCGCGGTATCGGGCTGGTCCTCGTACGACGGCTGGCCGAGCGCTACGGGGGCGGCGCCGAGGTGGACGACCGTCCGGGCGGCGGCGCACGGTTCACCGTGACGCTCCCCGACGCGCTCGCGGACGCCCTGTCCGAGACGCATGTCTCCGACAGGAGCGGGGAAACGCTGCCGGATCCCCTGGGAGGCGCGCGATGATCGACGTACTCGTCGTCGACGACGACGTCCGGGTGGCCGGGATCAACGCCGCGTACGTCACGAAGATCGCCGGTTTCCGGGTCGTCGCGCAGGCGCACACCGCCGCCGAGGCGCTGGCCGTGCTGGAGAGCACGGCCGTCGATCTCGTCCTGCTGGATCACTACCTCCCGGACGAGACGGGCCTGCAGCTCGTGGCCCGGCTGCGGCAGCGCGGCCTGCACACGGACGTGATCATGGTGACGGCGGCCCGCGACGTCGCCACCGTACGGGCCGCCATGCGGCACGGCGCGCTCCAGTACCTGGTGAAGCCGTTCACGTTCGCCGGGCTGCGTTCGAAGCTGGAGGGGTATGCGGCGCTGCGGCGGACCTTCGAGGTCGGCGGGCAGGCCGAACAGTCCGAGGTGGACCGGATCTTCGGGGCGCTGGGGGCCGCCAACGCCGGTCCGGCCGAGCTGCCCAAGGGGCACTCCACGGCGACGGCCGACCGCGTACGGTCCGTCCTGCGCTCCGCCGAGACCCCGCTGTCGGCACAGGAGGTGGCCCGGCAGGCAGGCCTCAGCCGGCAGACCGCACAGCGCTACCTGAAGCTGCTGGAGCGGGCCGGCCGGGTCAAGCTGACGCTGCGGTACGGCGAGACGGGCCGGCCGGAGCATCGGTACGACTGGGTCTGAGCCGACCGGGCCCGCTGCGCCGCCTGTGCGGCCGTCACGCCGCCCCCGCGCCCGTCAGCGCCCGTACCTCGGTCTCCGCGTGCCGGGCGGCGGCGTCCGGGGCCTGCGGAGAGGTGATGGTGCCGAGCCAGCCGAGCGCGAAGCCCAGGGGGATGGAGACCAGGCCCGGGTTCTCCAGGGGGAAGAGCTGGAAGTCCAGGCCGGGGAAGATCGCCGTGGGGCTGCCGGAAACGACCGGTGAGAGGACCACGAGAGCGATCGCCGGGAGCAGCCCTCCGTAGACGGACCAGACGGCGCCCCGGGTGGTGAAGCGGCGCCAGAAGAGGGAGTAGAGCAGGACGGGGAGGTTGGCGGAGGCGGCGACCGCGAAGGCCAGTCCCACGAGGAAGGCGACGTTGAGGTCCTGGGCGAGCAGGCCGAGGCCGATGGCCGCCGCCCCGACGCCGACCGCCGCGGCCCGCGCGACGGCGACTTCCCCGAAGGCCGCGCCCCGCTCCCGGGAGGCGCCGTCACGCCCTTCGGAGGACGCGTCGTCGCCGTACGAGGACGCGGTGCCCCCGTAAGAAGGCCTGCTGCGCCGCAGCGCCCCGTACAGGTCGTGCGCGACCGACGCCGAAGACGCGAGCGTGATGCCCGCGACGACGGCGAGGATCGTGGCGAAGGCGACCGCCGCGACCACGGCGAAAAGGATCGTTCCGCCAGTGGAGTCGGGGCCGCCTCCCAGGTCGAGGGCGAGCAGCGGTACGGCGGTGTTGCCGGCCGGGTTGGCGGCCCGTACCGCGCCGGTCCCGAGCACGGCCGCGGCTCCGAAGCCGAGCACGATCGTCATCAGGTAGAAGCCGCCGATGAGCCCGATGGACCACACCACGGAGCGGCGGGCGGCGCGGGCGGTGGGCACGGTGTAGAAGCGCGACAGGATGTGCGGCAGGCCCGCGGTACCGAGGACCAGCGCGAGCCCGAGGCTGAGGAAGTCCAGCCGAGCGGTCCAGCTGCCGCCGTACTTGAGGCCCGGGGCGAGGAAGTCCGCGCCGTGGCCGCTCTGTCGCGCCGCGGTGGTGAGCAGCGTGCCGAGGTCCCCGTGGAAACGGACCAGCACGAGGAGGGTCAGCGCGATGGCGCCGCCCATGAGGAGCACGGCCTTGATGATCTGGATCCAGGTCGTGGCCCGCATGCCGCCGCAGATGACGTAGAAGACCATCAGGGCGCCGACGCCGACGACCGTCCACGTACGGGCCACCTGGCTCGTCCCGCCGAGCAGGAGGGCCACCAGGCTGCCCGCACCGACCATCTGGGCGACGAGGTAGAGCACGGAGACGGTGACGGAGGAGACGCCTGCGGCGATCCGTACGGGGCGGCGGCGCATACGGGCGGCGACCACGTCGGCGAGGGTGAAGCGGCCGCAGTTGCGCACCAGTTCGGCGACGAGGAAAAGCACGAGGAGCCAGGCGACGAGGAAGCCCACGGAGTACAGCAGGCCGTCGTACCCGAAGAGGGCGATGAGGCCGGAGATGCCGAGGAAGGACGCCGCCGACATGTAGTCACCGGCGATGGCGAAACCGTTCTCCATGGGCGAGAAGAGCCTGCCCCCGGCGTAGAACTCCTCTGCGGAACCGTGCCGTCGGCGGCCGGCCCAGGCCGTGACCGCGAGGGTCACGGCCACGAAGGCGCTGAAGAGGACGAGGGCCAGGATGTGGTGGTCATCGGGCGCCGCGGAGGCGGCGAGGGCGGACGGGCGGCCGGTCAACGGACGTTGCCCCCTGTCATGTCCTGGGTCTCCCAGCGCAGGTCGAGCGCGGCCCGGTCCCGGCGCAGCCGGGCGTGGCGGGCGTACGCCCAGGTGAGGAGGAAGGTCGTGGCGAACTGGCCGAGTCCGGCGAGCATGGCGACGTTGAGCGGGCCGATCACCTGGCGGGCCATCAGTCCGGGCGCGGTGACGGACGCGATGACGTACGCGAGGTACCAGGTCAGGAAGAGGGCTGTGGCGGGCACGACGAAGCTGCGGTAGCGGCGGCGCACTTCCTGGAAGGCGGCGCTGCGCTGGACGGCGAGGTACACCTCCTCGTGCGCCGGGTCGCCGGACGCCCCGGGGACGTCCGTGCGCTGCGCCGGGGGGCTCGGCCACGACAGGTCGGGGCCGTCCTCCGCCGTGGCGTCGGCCGTCTCGCGCTCCGTGTCGTCCGCGTCCGCCCATCCGGCCGCCCGCTGCGCCGGCACGCCGCCGTCCTCCCGTGCGGCCGCGCCCCGGTCGCCCCGTCCGGAGGCGAGGGTGTCGTACCAGGGGTCGTCGAGCCGTACGGCTCCGGCCGGGCGGCCGTCGCGCTTCTCCACCGGGCATCTCCTTGTTCCGCGGCCTGTCTGGCCGTGCGCCCAAGGATGGACAGACGCGGTGGTTCCCGGACATCCATTGCGAATCCTTCACCCCATCAGGTGACGGACCAACCGGGAGGTTTCCTGGCCTTGTGGCGCGCTGACAGGAGCGGTGTCACCCTTCCGGGTCACCCCGGGGGCTGCGCGATCCCGTGCCGGTACGCGTAGTGGATCGCCTGCGCCCGGTCGCGGAGCCCGGCCTTGGCGAAGAGGTTGTTGATGTGGGTCTTCACCGTCGCGGTGGAGACGTGCAGGCGGCGGGCGATCTCGGGGTTGGAGAGTCCCTCGGCGACCAGGGCGAGCACCTCGGTCTCGCGGGCAGTGAGGCCGTCGGGCGGCTCCGGAGGAGCGGCCGCAGCACTCGGTCGCGGTACGGACGGAGCCTCGGCGAACCGTTCCAGCAGCCGCCGCTGCACCTGCGGCGAGAGCCCGGCCTGACCGGACATGACGTCCTCGACGGCCCGTACGATCTCGTCGCCGTCGGCGTCCTTCGTGAGGTAGCCACGGGCGCCGGCCTGCAGGGCCGGGAAGAGGGACTCGTCGTCGGCGTACGTCGTCAGCACAACGACCTGGGTGCCGGGGTGCTGCTCCCGGATGCGGCGCGTCGCCTCCACCCCGTCGCAGCGCGGCATCCGCAGGTCCATCAGGACGACGTCCGGAGCGAATTCGGCGGTCATGCGGACCGCTTCGTCGCCGTCGGCCGCCGAGCCGACGACCTCGATGCCCGGCAGCAGTCCCAGAAGCATCACGATGCCCTCGCGCACCACGGTCTGGTCGTCGGCGACCACCACGCGCGCGCTCACGCCGGTACTCGCAGCCACACCACGAATCCCTCCTCACCCGGGCCGGACTCCAGCGTCCCGCCGAGCAGTTCGGCGCGCTCCCGCATTCCCCGCAGACCGTACCCGGAGCCGCTGGCCGCGAGGTCACCGGGCGCGCCGCGGCCACCGGAGTCGCGCACCCGCAGCCCCACCTCGCCCGCCGCGTACTCCAGGCGCAGCTCCACGCGCGCCCCGGGGGCGTGCTTGCGGACGTTGGTCATCGCCTCTTGGGCGACCCTGCGCAGCGTGAGCCCTGCCTCCGGGGACAGCGCGCGGCTCTCCCCCACCACGTCCAGCCGCGCGCCCTCGGTGGCGGCCAGCTCGCGCAGGAAGTCCTCCACGGGGCCCATCTCGCCCCGCAGCGCGGACAGCGCCTCCCGGGTGCCGTCCAGCCCTTCGCGCGCCATCCTGCGGGCCGCCGTCACCCGTTCGAGTACCTCGGTGCGGGAACCCTCCAGGTCAGGGCTTCGTTCGATGAGAAGACGGGCGGCTTCCAGGTGTACGAGCTGGGCGCTGAGGCTGTGCGCGAGCACGTCGTGGATCTCGCGGGCGATCCGGCCGCGCTCGGCCAGCGCCGCCGATTCGGCCTCGGCGGCACGGGCCTCGGCCTCGGCGGCGCGGGCGGC
>NZ_JBEPFC010000028.1:0-56584 GCF_040301705.1 Streptomyces sp. NPDC000151
GCCGGCCGGGGGACCACGCCGGCCGGGGGCCCCACCACACCCGGCGGCGCGCCGCCGAGCGGCCCGGAGCCGTCGCCGTCGTGGCCCCCACGACGTCCGGCGACACCCGCCGGCTCAGCTACGCCGAACTGGACGAACGGTCCCGCCGGGCGGCCCGCCGGCTGCGTGCGCTGGGGGTGCGCGACGGCGCCGTGGTGGCGGTCCGCATGGCCAAGTCGCCGGAGCTGATCGTCACACTCCTCGCGGTGCTGCGGGCCGGCGGCTGCTATCTGCCCCTGGACCCCGGCCATCCGGCCGACCGGACGGCCCGCCTGATCGCGGACGCGGGCGCCGTCCTGCTCGTGGCCGATGGGGCGCCCGACCGACGCGAGCCCGACCGGCCCGAGCCCGACGGGAGCGGACCCGGCCCCGAGGCGGTCACCCTGAACGAGCTGGACGTGCCCGCCCCGGACGACCCTGATCCCGAGCCGCCCATCTCCCTGGACGCGCCCGCCTACCTCATCCACACCTCCGGCTCGACCGGCCGCCCCAAGGCCGTCCGGGTCAGCCACCGCAGCCTCGCCGCCGTGCACGCCGCCTGGCGCGCCGAGTACCGCCTCGACGACGAGGTCGGCGTCCACCTCCAGATGGCCGCCCCGTCCTTCGACGTCTTCACCGGCGACCTGGTGCGCGCGCTGTGCTCCGGCGGCACCCTGCTCCTCGCCGACCGCGATCTGCTCTTCGACACCCACCGGCTGTACCGGACGATGGCCGAGGAGCGGGTGGACTGCGCCGAATTCGTCCCGGCGGTCGCCCGCGGCCTGATCGGCCACTGCGAAGCGGCCGGGCTGCGGCTGGACTTCCTGCGCCTGCTCATCGTCGGCTCGGACACCTGGCGGGCCGGTGAGCACCGGCGGCTGCGCGCCCTGTGCGGACCGCGGACCCGCCTGGTCAACTCGTACGGGCTGACCGAGGCCACCATCGACAGCGCGTACTTCGAAGGCCCGGTGGACGGCCTCGCACCGGGCGCGACGGTCCCCATCGGCCGCCCGCTGCCCAACAGCGAGCTGTACGTCCTCGACCGGTACGGCGAGCCGGTGCCGCCCGGCGTGACCGGCGAGCTCTTCATCGGCGGCGAAGGCCTCGCGACCGGCTACCTCGGCGCCCCGGAGGAGACCGCCCGGCGCTTCCCGACCCTCGCTCTGCACGGCGCGCCGCGCCGGCTCTGCCGCACCGGCGACCTGGCCCGCTGGTCCGCCGACGGCACGGTCCACCTGCTGGGGCGCGCGGACCGCCAGGTCAAGGTGCGCGGCCACCGCGTGGAGACCGGCGAGGTGGAGACACAGCTGTCCCGCTGCGCCGGGCTCCGCCAGGTCCACGTCACGACCCATCGCACGGACGGCGGCGACAACACCCTGTGCGCCTACTACGTACCGGACGAAGGGGCGCGGGTGGACCGGGGCGAGCTGCGCCGGAGGCTCGCCGACCACCTCCCCGCCTACATGATCCCGTCCCACTTCGTGGCGCTGCCCGCGCTGCCGCTGACGGCGAACGGCAAGGTCGACACCGCCGCGCTCCCGGCCCCCGCGTACGAGCCGGAGCCCGGGGCCCCCGAGGCCCCGGCCACTCCCTACGAGGCGCGGATGGCCGCGCACTGGCAGGCCCTGCTCGGCGGTGAACTCCTCGGCCCGCAGCACGACTTCTTCGCGGCCGGCGGCAACTCGCTCACCCTCATCGAGCTGATCCACCACCTGCGCACCGAGTACGGCACCGAGATCCCCGTCGGCCCGCTGTTCAAGGACACCACCCTGCGCGGCATGGCCCGCACCGTCGAGGATGTGGTGGCAGGCGAAGCCGACGACGCACCGCCCTACGTCCGCTTCGGGCCGGACGACCCGGATGACCCGGACGATTCGGCCCCGGATCGTACGGTCTTCTGTTTCCCGCCGGCGGGCGGCCACGGCGCCGTGTACCGCGAACTGGCCATGCACCTGGGGGACTTCCACCTCATCGCGTTCGACTATCTCCCCGACGAGGCCAAGGCCGCCCGCTACGCCGACCTCATCGAGTCGCTGCGGCCGGCCGGGCCGTGCGCCCTGCTCGGCTACTCGCTCGGCGGCAATCTCGCCTTCGAAGTGGCCAAGGAGCTGGAACGGCGGGGGAGGGAGGTGTCCCGGCTGGTCCTGCTGGACTCCTACCGCTTCACCGAGGCCGGGCCGCTGGACGGCGAGCAGCTGGCCCGCTTCGAGGACGGGCTGCGCGACCGGCTGGGCCTGCGGGCCGGTGCGGGCCCGCTCGCCGCGGAGACCGTCGGCCAGGCCCGGGACTACCTCGCCTTCTGCTGCCGCACGCCGAACCTCGGCACGGTCGCCGCACCGATCACGGTGATCGCCGCCGAGCGCAGCGGACTGCCGTACGTACTGGGGAAACGGGCCGGCTGGCAGGAGAGTTCCCGCACCGGCGCGGTCCGGCTCGACGGCTCCGGCACGCACGACGAGCTGCTCGATGCCGCGCACCTCGTCCACAACGCGCGGCTCGCCCGCGAGGCCCTGGCGGGCGCGGAGTGCGGGGTGCCCGCATGACGCCCCGTACACCGCCCCCTGAGCTCGGCCGTACCACCGCGGCAGCCACGGGTGACCTGGTCGTCTTCGTCCTCGGGATGCGCGTCAACCGGCTCCGCTCGCCGCGGTACTGGGTGCCGGTGAGCCGGGCGATGGCACCGTTGATCAGGGAGCTGCTGGCCGACCGGGACAGCGGGCTGCTGGGCTCCCGGACCCGGTTCGGCCCGCCCCGGGTGATCGAGCTGATCCAGTACTGGGAGTCGCAGGACAAGCTGCTCGCGTACGCCTCGGATGCGCGGCGGCGGCACCGGCCCGCGTGGGCGGAGTTCAACCGGCGGATCCGGGAGAGCCGCGGCGCCGTGGGGCTCTACCACGAGAACTACCTCGTGCCGGCGGGCGCGTACGAGGCGGTCTATGTCGACATGCCGCCGTACGGGCTGGCCGCCGCCACCGGCGTCCTGCCGGTCGGCAGCCGCGGCGACACGGCGGCCGACCGGCTGGGCCTGCGCTGAGCCTCAGCGCCCGGCCCCGCCGAGCAGGGCGGTGGAGAGTCCGCACAGTGCCGTGATGAGGTCCTGCCCCAGCACCCGCCAGTGCGCCTCCGCCTCCCGCTGCTCGATCCGGCCGTTGGCCAGGTCGTACTCCAGCTCCGCGAAGGCGTGCACGCTGAGCTGCCGCACCATCGCGCTGTACCGCTGGAACAGCCCGGGCGCGAAGTCCTTCCGGCGCACCGCACCACGGGTGTTGAGGAGGCGCAGCGACGGCGTGTTCAGCTGCTCCTGGATCACGTACTCGCGCAGCGCCGGTTCGACGATGGCCTGGGCGAAGAAGCGCGCGCCCCAGGTCGGCGCGGACGCTTCGATGTGGTACTCGACGCCCGGCAGGATGAGACAGGCGTAGTGCTCCTCCCGCGTCACCGCCCGCTCCGTGCCGAGCAGCGCCTCCACCATGGCGATGCGGCGCTCTTCGATGACGTCGGTGTAGCTCGACAGGATCGCCTTGATGAGCTCGTCACGGCCGTTGAAGTGGTACTGCACCGCGGAGTTGTTGCGCTGGCCGGCCGCCTCGCTGATCTGCCGGACCGAGACGTTCGCGAAGCCCTTCTCGGCATAGAGCCGCTCCGCGGTGCGCATGAGCTTGTTCCGCGCGACCACGGAGCGGGGGGACGGCGGGGCGGCCGGTGCTGGGGTGTTCATTCCGCGAGTCGGATGGCTCCGGTCGGGCACCCCGCGGCCGCGGCGCGCACATCCTCGAAGTCCTCCGGCGACGGCGCCTCCGCCAGCAGCATCACGACACCGTCCTCCTCCCGCTGATCGAAGACCTGATCGGCCTTGAGCACACACAACCCGCTGCCGCAGCACGCTTCCTGGTCCACGGTGATCTTCATGCTATCTCCTCGTTCCCGCTGCCCCGATGCTCCGTGATCACCAGGTGACCCACAGCTCCTGCAGGCCGCCGGCCGCGACGCCGTCCCGGGGGCGCAGCTCCTCCGGGGTGTCCCGCAGCCGCAGGCCGGGCAGCCGCCGGGCGAACGTACTCAGTACCACGTTCAGCTCCACCCGGGCCAGTGTCTGGCCGACGCAGAAGTGCGGACCGGCGCCGAAGGTGACGTGCTGGCTGTTGTTCTCGCGCCGCGCGTCGAACCGGTCGGGCTCGGGGAACTTGCGTGCGTCCCGGTTGGCGGCGGCCATGTTGACCAACAGATTGCTGCCCGCGCCGACCGGTACCCCGCCGACCTCGGTGTCCTCCGTGATGAACCGGGGGATGCCGACGCCCGCCAGGGGGTCCATCCGCAGGGACTCCTCGACCGTGCCCGTGACCAGCTCCGGGTCGGCGACCACCGCCTCGTAACGCTCCCGCTCGGCCAGCAGCAGCGCCGTCATCTTCAGGATCATGTTCGAGGTGGTCTCGTGCCCGGCCAGCAGCAGACCCCGCGCCGTGGAGACCAGTTCGTCGTGGCTGAGCCGGCCGTCCTGGCTGTCCGAGATGAGGGTCAGCTCGCTGAGCAGATCGTCACCGGGGTGCGCGCGCTTCTGCTCGACCAGGTCCGAGGCGTAGTCCAGGAACGCCTGCTGCGCCGCGTCGACCTCCTCCTGCGTGTACTTGGTCAGCGTCAACGCCACCTCCGACCAGTACGCGAACTTCTCCTGGTCCTCGCTCGGCGCGCCCAGCAGCGCACAGATGACCTGGACCGGCAGCGGCAGCGCGAGGGCCGTCCGGAGGTCGGCGGGTGAGCCCCCGGCCATCATGGCGTCCACCAGCTCGTCGGCCATGCCCTGGATGCGCGGCCGCCACGCCTCCATCTTCTTCACCGTGAAGGCGCGGCTGAGCAGCCGCCGCCAGCGCTGGTGCCCCGGGCCCTCCTGGATGTCCGTGGCGCCGGGGTTGCGCCGGCTGAACATCCCGCCGTCCTCGGTGTTCGACAGGCGTGCCCCGCCCTCCCGGGCGAGGTTGCGGCTGAACCGCGGGTCGGCCAGCAGGGTGCGGACCTCGTCGTATCCGGTCAGCAGCCCGACCACGTCGCCGCTGGGCATCCGGACGTGCGCCACCGGGCACTTCGCCCGGTTCTCGGCCCACTCCTGCGGCGGCTCCAGCACGTGGGGCTGGGCGAACGGGTAGTCGGGGATCGGTGTGGCCTCGTCGGTCATGGGGGGCTCCTCCGGGCGTCGGCGTCCCGGCCACCGTAAGACGCGTGTCTTACTAAGACAATCGCCTTAAGTTCGATTGGCCGATACTGAACGCCAGTTGAGTGGTACAGACCACTTGTCGGCGTTCTTCGGCGCCCATATGATCTCGCCAGTTGTGCAGAGCGAAACGTTCATTGCGTATGTTGCAACGCGCGATCTGTAGGGGTGTCGATGACCGTGTATGCCCGAATAGCCGCTCCGCTGGCGGGACTTGTCCTCGCAGGCCTCGCCGTCACCGGCTGCGCTCCGCAGACCTCGGCGAGCGGCGGGACCAAGGACGAGAAGAGCGGGACGCTGCGCGTGTGGCTGTTCCGGGAGGTCGGCAACAAGCCCAAGGAGAAGGTCGTCGACGCGGCCGTCGCCGCGTTCGAGAAGCAGCACAAGGGCACCGACGTACAGGTCGAGTACATCCCGGTCGACACCCGCGCCCAGCGGATCAAGGCCGCCTTCAACGACCCCGCGAGCGCCCCGGACCTCATCGAGTACGGCAACACCGACACCGCCGGTTATGTGAAGGACGGCGGCCTCGCCGACGTCACCGCGGAGTACACCGCCTGGGACGAGGCGAAGGACACCGACCCCACCGCCAAACAGTCCGTGACCGTCGACGGCAAGGTCTACGGCGCGCCGCTCTTCGTCGGCGTCCGCGCGCTGTACTACCGCACCGACGTCCTCAAGGACCTCGGCATCGCGCCGCCCAAGAGCCAGGCGGAGCTGGTCTCGGCGGCGAAGAAGATCCACAAGGCCCGGCCCGGCCTCTACGGCCTCGCGGTCGGCGGCGCGTACACCTACGGCGCCCTGCCCTTCCTCTGGGCCGAGGGCGGCGAACTCGCCGTGCAGCGCGGCGACACGTACAAGGCGGCTGTCAACACCCCGAAGGCCCGCAAGGGCATCGAGACCTACGCCGCGCTCTTCGGCGACGCCAACTGCCCCGCGGACAAGTGCGCCTCCATGGGCGGCAACGCCACCGTCACCGCCTTCACCTCCGGCAAGGCGGCCATGGCCATCGGCGGCGACTTCAGCCACGCCGCCGTCGAGGCGAGCAAGGCCAAGGGAAAGTACGCGGTCGTCCCGCTCCCCGGCGCGAAGAAGGGGTCGATCGCCCCGGCCTTCGCGGGCGGCAACAACATCGGCGTCCTGAAGAGCACCGCGCACCGTACCCTCGCGGTGGACCTCATGAAGTGGCTGGCCGGCAAACAATCGCAGCGGGGACTCTTCGACGCGATGGGCTTCCTGCCGACCTACACCGACGTGCTGGACGAGGCCGCGAAGAAGCAGCCGTACGTCGCGCCGTTCGTCAAGACCCTGCACGCCGGGGCCAAGTTCGTGCCCGCCTCCCCGGCCTGGGGCCAGATCGACGCCTCGCTGATCCTCCCCACCATGTACCAGGAGATCGTCAGCGGCCGTAAGAGCGTGGACCGGGCGTCCGACGACGCGGCGAAGAAGATGGACGCCGCGTTCTCCGCCGCGCGGTAAGGGCCGCCCCTTGACCTCGACCGCCCTGCGCCGCTCCCGCTGGACGCCCTGGCTCTACCTGCTGCCCGCGCTCGTCCTGCTCGGCGGGCTGCTCGTCTACCCGATCTACCAGCTCGGCCTGATCTCCTTCCTGGAGTACACCCAGGCCCAGGTCAGCGGCGGGCAACCGACCTCCTTCCAGGGATTCGGCAACTACGCGGCGCTCTTCACCGACGGCCAGTTCTGGCAGGTGCTCCTCGCCACGGTCCTCTTCGCCGCCGCCTGCGTGCTCGCCACCCTCCTGGTCGGCTGCGCGCTCGCCGTCCTGCTGACCCGCGTCCGCGCGCTGCCCCGGCTCGTCCTGATGATGGCCGCGCTCGGCGCCTGGGCCACCCCGGCCATCACCGGCTCCACCGTCTGGGTCTTCCTCTTCGACCCCGACTTCGGGCCCGTCAACAGGGTGCTCGGGCTCGGCGACTTCTCCTGGACGTACGGCCAGTACAGCGCGTTCGCCCTGGTCCTCCTCGAAGTCGTCTGGTGCTCGTTCCCGTTCGTGATGGTGACCGTGTACGCGGGCATCCGTGCCGTCCCCGCGGAAATACTGGAGGCGGCAGCGCTCGACGGCGCCTCGCAGTGGCGTATCTGGCGCTCGGTCCTGGCGCCGATGCTCCGGCCGATCCTCGTCGTCGTCACCATCCAGTCGGTCATCTGGGACTTCAAGGTCTTCACCCAGATCTACGTGATGACGGGCGGCGGCGGCATCGCCGGACAGAACCTCGTGCTCAACGTGTACGCGTACCAAAAGGCGTTCGCCTCCTCGCAGTACAGCCTCGGCTCGGCCATCGGCGTCGTCATGCTGCTGATCCTGCTGGCCGTCACGCTGGTGTACCTGCGCATCGTGCGGCGACAGGGGGAGGAACTGTGAGCCTGCTCGGCCCGCTCCGCATCCGGCGCCCCGGCCGGCTGGCCGCCGAGGCCGCCGCCGTGGCCATCGCCGTCCTCGTCGCCTTCCCTCTGTACTGGATGGTCCTCTCCGCCCTCAAACCCGCCGACGAGATCCAGTCCACCGACCCCAGCCCCTGGACCCTCGCCCCGACCCTGGACTCCTTCCGCCGCGTCTTCGCACAGCAGGACTTCGGCCGGTACTTCCTCAACAGCCTGATCGTGGCGGGCACCGTCGTCCTCGCCTCCGCGCTGATCGCCTTCCTGGCCGCCACCGCGGTCACCCGCTTCCGCTTCCGGTTCCGCACCACCCTGCTGATCATGTTCCTGGTCGCGCAGATGGTGCCGGTCGAGGCGCTCACCATCCCGCTGTTCTTCCTCATGCGGGACTTCGGCCAGCTCAACACCCTCGGCTCACTGATCCTGCCGCACCTCGCCTTCTCGCTGCCGTTCGCCATCTGGATGCTGCGCGGCTTCGTCAAGGCGGTACCGGACGCGTTGGAGGAACAGGCCGCGATCGACGGCGCGAGCCGCGCCCGCTTCCTGTGGCAGATCCTCTTCCCGCTGGTCTTTCCCGGCCTGGCCGCGACCAGCGTCTTCTCCTTCATCTCCACCTGGAACGACTTCCTGTTCGCCAAGTCCTTCCTCATCAGCGACACCTCGCAGTCCACACTGCCCATGGCACTGCTGGTCTTCTTCAAGCCCGACGAGAACGACTGGGGAGGGATCATGGCCGCCTCCACGGTGATGACCGTCCCCGTCCTGGTCTTCTTCGTACTCGTACAGCGACGCCTGGTCTCCGGACTCGGCGGCGCGGTCAAGGACTGATGCCATGAACGCGCAACTGCTCCCCGCCCCCGTACACATGGACGCCGTCGAGGACGAGACATGCGTCCTCGACCACACCACCGCCCTCGCGGCCGGACCCGGCACCGAAACCACCGAGCGATGGCTGCGCACCACCCTCGGCGCCGCACTCGGACTGCCGCTCCCGCCCGGCCCCGCCGGCGCGCCCCACACGATCACACTCACCGTAGACCCCGAACTGCCGCCCGAGAGCTACCGGTTGGACACCACCGGCGGCGCCGTACGGATCACCGGCGGCGGCCCGGCCGGCGTCTTCTGGGGCGCCCAGACGCTGCGTCAGCTCCTCGGCGCCGACGCCTTCCGCCGCGCCCCGGTCGCCCCGGACCGCACCCGGTCCCTCCCGGCCGTACGCATCGAGGACGGCCCCCGCTTCGCCTGGCGCGGCATGATGCTCGACGTGGCCCGCCACTTCCTCCCCAAGGACGACGTCCTCCGCTACCTGGACCTGCTCGCCGCGCACAAACTGAACGTCTTCCACTTCCACCTCACCGACGACCAGGGCTGGCGTATCGAGATCAAGCGCCACCCGCGGCTCACCGAGGTCGGGTCCTGGCGCGCCCGCACCAAGTACGGCCACCGCGCGTCGGAGCTGTGGGACGAGACGCCGTACGGCGGGTACTACACCCAGGACGACATCCGGGAGATCGTCGCGTACGCCGCCGAGCGGCACATCCGCGTCGTCCCCGAGATCGACATCCCCGGTCACTCCCAGGCCGCCATCGCCGCCTACCCCTGGCTCGGCAACACCGACGTCGTCGACACCGCGGCGCTGGAGGTGTGGGACAGCTGGGGCGTCAGCCCGCACGTCCTCGCACCCACCGACACCACCCTCCGCTTCTACGAGGACGTCCTCACCGAGGTACTCGACCTCTTCCCGGCCGCCGTCTCGCCCTTCGTGCACATCGGGGGCGACGAGTGCCCCAAGGTCCAGTGGCGGCGGTCCCCGGCCGCGCAGGCCCGGATCGCGGAGCTGGGCCTGGCCGACGAGGACGGACTCCAGTCCTGGTTCATCCGCCACTTCGACCGCTGGCTGACCGCGCGCGGCCGCCGCCTCATCGGCTGGGACGAGATCCTGGAGGGCGGCCTCGCCGAAGGCGCCGCGGTCTCCTCCTGGCGCGGCTACGCGGGCGGCATCGCCGCCGCCGAGGCCGGGCACGACGTCGTGATGTGCCCGCAGCAGCAGGTGTACCTGGACCACCGCCAGCACGGCGGCCCCGACGAGCCGATGCCCATCGGCTACGTACGCACCCTGGAGGACGTCTACCGGTTTGAACCCGTACCGCCGGGTCTTTCCCCCGAGGCGGCCCGGCACATCCTCGGCACGCAGGCCAACGTCTGGACCGAGGTCATGCAGAACCGCTCCCGCGTCGACTACCAGGCCTTTCCCCGGCTCGCCGCGTTCGCCGAGGTCGCCTGGTCCGCGCTGCCGGGGCCGGCGGAACGGGACTATCAGGACTTCGAGGCGCGGATGGCCGGCCATTACGCGCGCCTCGACGCCCTGGGCGTCGACTACCGCCCGCCCGGCGGCCCGCTGCCCCGCCAGCGCCGGCCCGGCGTGCTCGGCCGCCCGATCGAGGGCGCACCGCCTCATGCATGAGTCGCCCGTTCGGCGGGCACTGCGGACGGCGGCGCCCCGGTGGTCGCGCCGCCGGGGACGGGGGACGCTGAGGATGCGGTACCGGCCGGGGCAGCCCGGCGGACCGCCGGCGAGACCGCCGTCGCCCAGTCGAACAGGGAGTACACCTCATGGTGCGCAAGAAGGTCGAAGGAGACGAGGACCAGCGCCGCGCGGCCGCACGCGAGGCCGAGCAGGCCGGGGAGACGCCCAGTGCGCAGGGCCGCACGACAGGCGCGTCGAAACAGCGCACGCACGTGCCGGACCGGTCCACGCTGACCCACGAGGAGAAGGTGGCACCGGTCCACCGCGGCAAGCAGGACTGGCCCGCCGCCCAGACGGGCCCCGTCAGGCCCGGCGCTTCCCAGGAACCCACCCGCAGCTTCAGCGGCCGCGGCCGTCCGGGCTACGGGGAGGACCACGAACGGGTCTTCCAGGCCGTGACCGAGGCCGAACAGCAACAGGGCCGCGGCGCGTACCTGGACGAGATCGCCCGCACCGCCGGCCTCCCCGCGGACCGGACCCGCACCCTGCTGCACGACCTCACGACCACCCACGGCCTGGTCACCCAACTGGCCGACACCGACGACCCGGACCAGGGCCCCCGCTGGGAGACCCACCCGGGCCACTGAGACGCGCCGCGCTGCCCGCCCTCACGACACTGCCCGGCACCGCTCCGCGCCCGGCGAGAGCCCTTCGTCACGCAGCCAGCGCAGCTGCTCGGGTGCCATCGAACCCTGGCCACCGCCGTGATCGGCGTACGGCCAGACCTTCATGGCGGCCCTGCCCGCGTAGCGGTTGACGGCGGCGTACACCGTGGACGGCGGGCACACCGGGTCCATCAGGCCCACGCTGAACAGCGCGGGTGCCGAGGCCCGGGGCGCGAAGTGGAGGCCGTCGAAGTAGTCGAGGGTGCCGAAGGCCCGTTCCGGATCGTCGCGCGTGTGCTGGCGCAGGTACTGCACGAGCTCGGCGTAGGGACCTTCCGTGGCGATTGCGGCACCCCGCCGGAAGTGGCACAGGAAGGGCACGTCGGCCAGTACACCGGCGACGCGGTCCCCGGCGAGTCCGGCTACCGCGAGCGCCAGCCCGCCCCCCTGGCTGCCGCCCTGGACGATGATGCGGTCCGTATCGACGTACGGCAGCGCGCGGGCCGCGTCGACCGCGAGCACGCAGTCCGTGATGAGCCGGCGGAAGTAATGGTGGTGCGGATCGTTGATGCCGCGGGTCATGAACCCCCCGACCCACTGGGGTCCGTCCCCCTCCTCCTGGTCGGGTGTGTCATGCCCCTGCCCCCGGCTGTCGACGACCAGCTGGGCGTAGCCGGCCGAGGGGAAGAGCAGGTGGTCGGTCGGCAGGCCGCGTCCGCAGCCGTAACCGAGGTACGTGATCACCGTGGGCAGCGGTCCGGCGGCGCCCGCCGGCCTGACCAGCCAGGCCGCGACGGGCTGTCCGCGCCAGCCGGGAAACCGCACGTCGGCCACGTCGACGGCGGTCAGCAGCGGGTCGCGGACCGGGGTGACCGTCGGGGCGCCGGCCGACGCGTACGACAGCGCAAGTGACTCCTTCCAGAAGGCGTCGAAGTCGACGGGGGCGGATGCGTCGGTCTGGAAGGTACGAAGCCGGTCGAGCGGCAGATCGGTGAACGGCACGGGCCGCGCTCCTTCAAGTGGTCGAGGCCGAGGCGGGTGTCCGGTCCCCGGCCGGGCGGCGTGCGCCCGGCCGGGGACCGGACCGGCTCGGTGGCTGACGGTTGGTCAGTTGCCGAAGACGCCGGCCTCGCGGGCGGTCTGCTTGATGCCGTCGGCCCCGTCGAAGAACCGTTTGCCCCAGCCGGTCAGCCGACTGGTGTCGAAACCGGTGGCCATGTCGAGGTACGCGACGTCGCTGCCGTTACCGCTCCAGGACCAGCCCAGATACCCCAGGCCGAGCTGCTGCGTACGGGACATGATCGCGTCCTCGTCCGGGTCGCCGTCCGAGTGCTTGTCCCCGAACTCGCCGACCACGAGGGGCAGGCCGGCCTTGACGAACCGGTTGAGGTAGTCGTCGACCTCGGCGGCCGTGTCGAAGACGCCGTACATATGGACCGAGAACACGGTGTTGTGCTGGGGGTCGCTCTTGAAGACGCCGGCCGCGTTGTCCCGCATGGTGAACGACCAGTCCTGGCCCCAGTTGGGCGCGTCCACCATCAGCGTGTGCGCGAACCCGGCGGTACGCAGCCGCTTGACGGCGGCCGACGTGTCGGAAGCCCAGCTGCCGTAATCGGTGTTCCCGTAGGGCTCGTTGCCCACGTTCAGGATGACGTACTTCTCCTGCCCCTTCACGGCGTTCTGGACGCTGATCCAGTAGTCCACCGCGCGGGACAGCGACGCGGCGCCGCTCTGCTCCCCGTACCCCGTGGTGTCGTGCGCCTCCAATACGCAGATCAGCCGGTTCTTCTTGCACTGGTCGACCACCGCGGCGACGTCCGCCGTGTCGTTCTTCGCCCAGCGGTCCCCGGTGCCGAGCACGATGCGCACCGAGTTGGCGCCGCGCGCCTTGAGGTCCGCCAGCGCCTTGGCCGTCCGGTCCGGGTACCAGGCGTGGGCGTGGTTCACGCCCCGCAGGACGAAGTCCTTACCGTTCGCGTCCAGCAGCCGTCCGTCACTGACGTGGAATCCCGGCACGGCTGCCGCCTGAGCCGGCATCGACGCTCCGCACAACGAGGCGGCGACAGCGGTCAACGCGCCCACCAAAGTGGCCAGTCTCCTTCTCATGTTCACACCCAGCTCCCAACGTGGATGGGGGGAATCCGTTCTCGGCGGAACACTCTGCAGGGGGCTGACAACGTTGTCTAGACGTTCTGCTCAGTTAAGCAATTGTTTAGCTAGTTGATCTAGTAAGTCGCCATAGCCGCTCGTCAACGAACTTCACCGGTTACGTCGTCACCACCAGTGGTTGTGCGGATCGCCGATCACATCGCCTACGCTCGACGGATGGCGAAGTACTTCGATGTGCACCCCGAAAACCCGCAACCGCGCACCATCGGCAGCGTGGCCGACAGCATCCGCTCGGGCGCGCTCGTCGCCTATCCGACGGACTCCTGTTTCGCCCTCGGCTGCCAGCTGGGCAGCCGTGACGGCATCGACCGCATCCGGTCCATCCGAAACCTCGACGACCGCCACCACTTCACGCTGGTGTGCCAGAACTTCGCGCAGCTCGGCCAGTTCGTCCAGATCGACAACGACGTGTTCCGCGCCATCAAGGCCGCGACGCCCGGCAGCTACACCTTCATCCTCCCGGCGACGAAGGAAGTGCCGCGCAAGCTGCTGCACGCGAAGAAGAAGACGGTCGGGGTCCGCATCCCCGACCACGTCGTCGCGCAGGCCCTGCTCGCCGAACTGGGCGAGCCGCTGGTCTCCAGCACCCTGCTCCTGCCCGACGAGGACGAACCGCTGACCCAGGGCTGGGAGATCAAGGAACGGCTCGACCACGTGGTGGACGCGGTGGTCGATTCGGGCGACTGCGGCACCGAGCCGACCACGGTCATCGACTTCTCCGGCGGTGAGACCGAGATCGTCCGCAGGGGAGCGGGCGACCCGACGCGGTTCGAATGAGCCACCGATGCCCCCCTCTCCGCCTCAGACGACCACCGGCACACGTTCCAGCAACTGCCGGATGTCGCGTGCGGCGGCGCGTCCCGCCCGGTTCGCACCGATGGTGCTGGCCGAAGGGCCATATCCGACGAGGTGGACGCGGGGGTCGCGGACCGTACGCGTGCCGTCCATGCGGATGCCGCCGCCCGGGTCGCGGAGGCGGAGCGGGGTGAGGTGGTCGATGACCGGGCGGAAGCCGGTGGCCAGGAGGATCGCGTCGGCCGGGTAGGCGGTGCCGTCGGCCCAGCGGACGCCGTCCTCCGTGATGCGGTCGAACATCGGCCGGCGGACGAGCACACCCCGCTCCCGGGCCCGCCGCATCTCCTCGGTCATCGGCAGGCCCGTGACCGAGACCACGCTGCGGGGTGGCAGGCCCTGGCGGACGCGGTCCTCGACCAGGGCCACGGCGGCGCGGCCGTGCTCCTCGTCGAAGGGGCCCTCGCGGAAGGCCGGCGGCCGCCGGGTCACCCAGGCCGTGTCCGCCGCGACCTCGGCGATCTCCATCAGATGCTGTACGGCAGAGGTGCCGCCGCCCACCACGACGACCCGCTGCCCGGCGAACTCCTGCGGGCCGCGGTAACCGGCGGTGTGCAGAAGACGCCCGCGAAACCGCTCCTGACCAGGGAAGTGCGGCCAGAACGGGCGGTCCCATGTCCCGGTCGCGTTCACCAGCGCCCGGGTCGCGTACGTCCCCTCCGAGGACTCGACGAGCAACCGGCCGCCCGGCTCCGGGCCGTCCGGCTCCGGGCCTTCCGGCTCCGGGCCGTCCGGCTCCGGTCTCTCCGGACGTACCGCGGTGACATGTACCGGCCGGTGCACGTGCAGGCCGAAGGTCTGCTCGTACGTGCTGAAGTAGTCCCCGATCACCTCGGCGGAGGGGCGGCCGGGGTCGGCACCGGTCAACTCCATGCCGGGGAGCGCGTGCATCCCATGGACCCTGCCGTACGTGAGCGTGGGCCAGCGGAACTGCCACGCGCCGCCCGGGCGCGGCGCGTGGTCGAGTACGACGAAGTCCTGATCCGGTGCGTAGCCCAGCCGCCGCAGGTGGAAGGCGGCGGCGAGACCGGCCTGACCTGCGCCGATCACGACGACCTCGACGTCACGCGCCCCGCTGGTGTAGTCCATGGTCGTACTAACCGCGGGGGGTGCCGCTGTCTTCCCGGCGGCACCCCACAGCCCGGCTCAGCCGGTCTTTCCGTACGTACGCGGCCGGGTGCTCGAAGGCGGCAGGTCACCGTTGAAACGGGTGTCGACGAAGTCGGCGAAGGAGTACTTGCGGGGGATGAGCCCGATGTCCGCGAAGGTGTTCACGATCTGCTGCTCCGAGGCGACGGCGGCCTTGTCGACCGCGACCGGTACGGCCGTACCGCGCGTCCGCTTTACCGCGTCCAGCGCCACCTTCTCCGGCAGTCCGGTCTCCTTGGCCCACACCTCGGCCCACTTCTGCGGATGCTTGTACACCCAGTCCTGGGCGCGCCGCAGCCGGTCGTTGTAGTCCTTGATCACCCCGGCCTTCTTCTTGTCCTTCAGCGCGGCGGGCGCGGCCACCTGGAAGCTCAGGCCGTTGACGACGCCCTGCCCGGTGGTCAGCACGCGCGCGTCGGCCTGGTCCAGGGCCTGCGAGGTGTACGGGTCCCACACCGCCCAGGCGTCCACCCGGCCGCGGGTGAACGCGGCCAGCGCGTCCGCCGGCTGCAGATAGCTGAGCTTGACGTCCTTCGTCGTCAGGCCGGCCTTCTTCAGTGAGGCGACGAGCTGGTAATTGGCCGAGCTGCCCTGCGCCACCGCGATCGTCCTGCCCTTGAGCTGAGCGGGCCGCTTCAGTGGTGAATCCTTCTTCACCAGGATCGACTCGCCCTCCGAGGAGCTGTGCGAGGCGGCGACGACCTTGAGCTTCTGCTCGGCGGCCGCGGCGAAGACGGGCGGTGTGTTGCCGACCCCGCCGATGTCCACGGCGCCCGCGTTCAGCGCCTCCAGCAGCGGCGGCCCGGAGGTGAAGGTGGACCACTTGATGCGGTACGGCAGGTCGTCCAGCTCGCCGGCGGCCCGCAGCAGCGCCTCGGAGCCGCCCTTCTGGTCACCGACATTCAGCGTCACCGAGCCCTTGCCGTCGGTGCCGCTGCCCGCACCGCCGGCGGAACCGTCCGCCCGGGACGCGCCGCCGCAGGCCGTCAGCAGCAGCGCGAGCGGGAGCAGCAGGGCGGCACCCGGTACGAGGGCGCGGGCCGATCGGCGTGGTCTCATCACAGTTCCGTTCATTGGGTGTGCGTTGGTTCGTGAGCTTGGAAGTGGAAGGGGATTCGCTGGAGGCCTCAGGCCGCGTCGGCCAGGCGGTCGCCTGCCGGGCGGTCACCTGCCGGGCCGTCGCCCGCCGGACCGTCCGCGGGGTCGCTGCCCGCGAGGCCGCTGTCCGCCGTTCCGGCTGCCGGTCCGTCCGCCGGGCCCTCCACGCCCAGCCGGTCCAGGAGGCGGGCGCGCAGCGCCGCGAAGCCGGGGGACGTGATGTCCCGGGGGCGCGGCAGGTCGATGGGGGTCTCGTACGCGATGACGCCCTCGTCCATGACCACCGCCCGGTCCGCGAGCAGCAGCGCCTCCTCGACGTCGTGGGTGACCAGCAGCACCGCGCAGCCGCGTCGCCGCCAGAGCTCGGCGACCAGTCGCTGCGCCTTGATGCGGGTCAGTGCGTCCAGCGCGCCGAACGGCTCGTCGAGCAGCAGCAGGTCCGGCTCGCGCACCAGGGCACGGGCCAGCGAAGCGCGCTGGGCCTCGCCGCCGGAGAGCGTCTTCGGCCAGGCGTCGGTACGGTGCGCGAGGCCGACCTCGCCCAACGCCCGCTCCGCGACCTCCCGTTCGGGGTGCCCGGGCAGCCCGAGCAGGACGTTCCGCCACACCTTCTTCCAGGGCATCAGCCGCGGCGCCTGGAAGGCGACGGCCGAGCGACGCGGTACCGACACCTCGCCCTCGATCTCCCGGTCGAGCCCGGCCAGTACGCGCAGCAGCGTCGACTTGCCGCAGCCGCTGCGCCCGAGCAGCGCGACGAACTCGCCCGGCCGCACGGTCAGTTCCAGCCCGTCGATGACCGGACGCCCGCCGAAGGAGCGGGTCAGCCCGGCCACGCGTACGGCGGTGGAGTCGGCACGGGAGGTCGTCGGGCTCACTGACCCGTGAACGTCGGTCGCCATTGCAGCAACAGCCTTTCGAGAGTACGGACGAGCAAATCGGCGAGCAGCCCCAGCACCGCATACACGATCAGGCAGACGACGATCACGTCGGTACGGAAGAACTCCCGTGCCTGGTTCATGAGGAAGCCGAGGCCGTCGTCGGCGTTGACCGACTCGCCGAAGACCAGCGCCAGCCAGGCGGTGGCCAGCGAGTACCGCAGCCCGGTCATCGCACCCGGCAGCGCGCCGGGCAGTACGACGTGCCGGATCAGCCCCCAGCGGCCGAGCCCGAGCGAGGACCCGGCCTCGACCAACTGGGCGTCCACACCCCGGATCCCGGCGTACACGTTCAGGTACAGGTGGAAGGCCACACCGAGCGCGATCAACGCGATCTTCGGCGCCTCGCCGATGCCCAGCCAGATGATGAACAGCGGGATGACGCCCACCCACGGGATGGACCGCAGCATCTGTACGGTCGCGTCCACCAGGTCCTCGCCCAGCCGCGACAGCCCGGAGGCGAGCGCCAGCGCGATGCCGACGACGCCGCCCAGTGCCAGCCCGACCAGTACGCGCTGGACGGACACCAGCATCGCCGACGGCAGCGTCCCGTCCGAGACGAGACCCGCGGCGGTACTGGCGATGGTGCCGGGCGAGGCGAGCACGTCGGGGTGGAGCACGCCCGTCGCGCTCAGCACCTGCCACAGCACCAGCAGCCCCACCGGCCCGGCCGTACGGCGCAGCCATCGCGGCACGGACCGCCGACGTGCCGAGACCGGCACGAGAGTGACGAGCTCGGGCCCCTGGGAGGCGTCGGCACTCCGAGAGACATCAGGCCCTTGGGAGGTATCAGATATATCGGAGGAATCGGGTGGCGAAGAGGATCGATCGATTACGGCCTGATCAGGCGTCATGGAGGCTCCGCGAACGGGAAGAAGGGCAGACCGCACGCAAGTACGGCGAACCGCGCGCCACGAGGAGAGGCGGCGCGAAAGAAAGAAAGGAAAAACGAAGGGTCGTCAGCAGCCGCGGCGACAGGCGGCAGAGGCCACCCGCAGCAGGTCGATGTGACCGCGCGTGGTGAGCAAGGCTGACGTAGACATGTCGCAGAACGTAGCCGCGTGGCCGGAACCGGGTCAATCGCCGTCTCGGCCAGTGGTCCTTTATTGCGGCAGTGTGTCAGACCGGACCCGCCCCACCCCATCACCGATCATGAACAGCAACCCCAGGCAACGCCACTCAGAACAGGGAAAAGACCATGGCAAACGCATTCACCACCCGCGTACTGAACGTCTCCACCGGCTCGGCCGAGACCGTGTACGACCTCACGGGGGACTGCGCGGCGTTCCTCGCCGAGGCGGCGGCCGGCCGCGACGGCCTGCTGAACGTCTTCGTCCCGCACGCCACCGCCGGCATCGCGCTCATCGAGACCGGCGCGGGCAGCGACGACGACCTGCTCGGCGCGCTCCGCGACCTGCTCCCGGCCGACAACCGCTGGCGCCACCGCCACGGCAGCCCCGGCCACGGCCGCGACCACGTCCTCCCCGCCTTCGTCCCCCCACACGCCACCCTCCCGGTCACCGACGGCCACCTCGCCCTGGGCACGTGGCAGTCGGTGTGCCTGGTCGACACGAACGGCGACAATCCAAGCCGTCAGGTGCGACTCAGCTTCCTGGGCTGATCCGGGGCTGACGCACGCCCCGAGAAAGCTCTCCTCGGTGGCGCCTGGAGGGCCCGGCCGCCCTGCTCATGGCGCACCGGCCGGCCCGTCGCCAAAGGCGCTCGACCGCATCGCCGCGACACGATCAATCGCTCGCAGCACCGCGGCTTTGGTGACAATCTGGCCTCGCCACCGATGGGGGGCGGAAGAAGACGAGGAGGGCGTGGGCATGGCGGTTGAGGTGCCGGACGACATACGGGATCATTGCACGCAGCTGGGGCCCGGCGTCGCGTATGCGCTGAAGGCGCTGTGCGCCCAGCTGGCGGACGACCCGCTGATGGGCACTCCGGGCTGGGAACCGTCGGAGTACGTGGTCCATGTCGACGGCGAGACCTTCGACGACTGCCCGGCGCTGGACGTGCTCTACGCCTACGGGCCACCGGCGTTGGACGAGGGCACGGTGCAGGTACGCAGGGGACGTGCTGACCAACGCGCCTGCGCGGACGGCAGAGCCCGAGCCTGGGGGCCGGAACGAGGGACCACTCGAGGACGCGGTGCAGGCACGGCAGGCGACCGACGCATGGCAGCGCATCGAAACCTGGCTGCGCCGGCACGCCCCCACCACGCACGCGGCGCTCAAGCCCGGCGCGTCGGAGAACGAGATCGCCGCGCTTGAGGAGGCTCTCGGCGTGCGGGCCCCGGTATCGCTGCGGACGCTGTGGCGGCTGTGCGCGGGGAGCCTCGATGTGCGCGGGGCAGGGCTGTTTCCGGATCACGGCTGGGCCCTGATGGACCTTGATGCGGTGCCGAGGTCGTACCAGGGGCACATGAACAGCCAGCGGCGGCGGGAGGAGCAGTTCGGCGAGGAGGAGGGGATGCCGCTGTGGAGGCCGTCCTGGATTCCCTTCTGCTCGTGGAGTGTTACGGACCTGAGCTACGGCAGGTTCGTCGACGGCGAGACGGGCGAAACCGGGGGCTGGGACGACACCGGTGAGCGCACGGTCGAGGACAAGTCGCTGACCATGCTCCTGGAGGAGACGGCCGACCGGCTGGAGTATCCGAAGATGTTCCCGGGCTACAAGCCGGGGCTGATCGACGGGATGCTGGTGTGGGGACCGCCGGCCACTCCTGACGAGAAGGCATTGTGGGAGCCGTGGAACGGCTGAAGCGCGCGAAGAGGGGGCGGACGCGTGTCCGGCCCCCTCTCTTTGCGTGGAGCGGGTCCTGGCTGAGCTGGCGGCGGCCCGGGCGGACGAGATGGACGCCGACACCGTCAACCGGGAGCTGTCCATCGCGCGCAAGGCGATCGGCTGGTGGCAGCGCCAGGGCTGGATCGAAGGCGACCCGACGATCGGCATCGAGCGGCGGCCGGCACCGCCGGACCGCACCAAGGCCCTGGCGGAGAGCCAGATCGCCGTCCTGTGGCGCCTAGACGTCGCCCTGCGGGAGAAGACGCAGTGGAAGATGCTCTACGAGTCCGCCGCTCGGGCCGACGAGGTGCTGTGCCTCAACGTGGAAGACCTGTACCCGCAGGAAAGCGGCGGAAGATCACCGCCAAGGGCGGGGCGACGAAGTGGATTCGCTGGCAGTCGGGCACCGCCCAGCTGCTGCCCCGCCTCATCGCCCGCCGCACCCGCGCCCCGCTGTTCCTCACCGACCGCAAGGCCCCGGCCGGAACGCCGACGCTCGACGTGTGCCCGGAGACCGGCCGGGCCCGGCTCTCCTACCGCCGCGCTGAGGAGATCTTCGAAGAGGCCACCCGGCTCCTGGCCAACCCCCTTGCCTCACCCGACGACATCGAGGACCTGGACGGCTGGACGCTCCACCGGCTCCGGCACAGTGCCCTGACGCACGACGCCGAGGACGGCACATCCCCCGATGCTGCTGGCCCGCTCCCGCCACGCCTCCGTCCGATCCCTGGAGCGGTATGCCCGCCCCGGCGTCGACTCGGTCGCCCGGCACGTCGCCGAACGCGACCCCGCCGCACGTCGCCGCAAGTAAATCCGAGCGGATCAGGGCTTCAAGATCATCCCGTTGCCCCTTTGGTGCGTATCTCGGTCACACCCCTGGTCGAGAGTCTGCAGCTGGTGGAGCAGCTGCCCGACGGTCGGGGCGTGGGGCAACAAGGACCTCCCTATGATGTCGAGGTTTCCGCAGCAGCTGAGTGAAATGGCGGCCACCGCAATCGAGTTGGTCCTCGCGCCCGGCCGCGGCGAGAGGGTGCCGCAGCTCGGCCTGGAGATCGCCACGAAACTGGTGGCCCATCAGAGCGCGACTCTGCCGAAGGGCTGAGCGCGGCTCCGTCGGCGAACTGAGCGCAGCGTCCGGTGCGGCCAGAGGGTGCCTCGGTGCCCTCCAAGTCGCCCACTCGCCGCGGCGCCAGGGAAATTTCGCGAAAGGTTTCGATCCGAAGGCTGAAAGTGTCGCGCGCGAAGCGTTGACCGGACACCGTCAAGGCTCCATTATTCCTACGTCTGGAAACCCGATCGATGTCCGATATGTCGAACGAGCGTTGAGCTGGCCCGGCCAGGGCCGTACAACAGACCGATCTCGCACCACTGCATGCGCACCACCCCCCACCTCCTGTTCCGGTGAGGCTCCCCTCCACAGCCCCGGCCTCCACAGGCCCGGTCCTCGAACAACCGGGCGCACCAGACACCGTGAGGCGAGCCCACCGGCCGAGCCGCTATGGAGTTGTCCATGTCCTTGGCGCACCGTCTCCGCCCCCGCCCCCGTAGCCGCCACGCCTATGTGGCCCTGCTCATCGCCCTGCTCACGGCGTTCTTCGCCGTACCAGCCAAGGGGGCGGCACCAGCGGACACCCCCAACAGGCGCTGCCAGGCAGCTTCCGATGGTCGTCCACAGGGCCGCTGATCTCACCGCATCAGGACGGCAGTAACTCCGTAGCCGTCAAGGACCCGTCAGTGGTCCAGGACAAGAACGGCAGGTGGCACGTCTTCATGACCACCGCGAGCACCTCCGGCGACTGGAGCCTGGCCCAGACCGGCTTCGACAACTGGTCCCAGGCCGCCGACGCGAAACAGACCCACCTGGAGACCGCTTCCGCCATCGGTCCCGGCTACCGCGCCGCCCCGCATGCCTTCTACTTCGCCCCCAAGGACGAGTGGTATCTCGTCTACCAGACCGGCCTGCCGTCGTACTCCACCACCAAGAACATCAACGACCCGACCAGCTGGTCCGCGCCCAAGAACCTCACGAACAGCATGCCCGACGTCGTCCGGCAGAACATCGGCAACGGCAACTGGCTCGACTTCTACGTGATCTGCGATGCCGCGAAGTGCTACCTGTTCTCCGCAGACGACAACGGCCACGTGTACCGGTCCGATACCACCGTCGCCAACTTCCCCAACGGCTTCGGCAACACCCGGATCGTGCTCCAGGACTCTCGCTCCGCCCTGTTCGAAGGAGGCGCGGTCTACCGCGTCAAGGGCACCGACACCTATCTGCTGATCTGGGAGGCCATCGGCGGCGACGGCAACCGCTACTACCGCTCCTTCACCTCCAAGGGCCTGACCGGCACGTGGCAGCCCCTCGCCGCCACCGAAGCCAACCCCTTCGCCCGCTCCACCAACGTCACCTTCCCTGGGGGCGTCTGGACGAAGGACATCAGCCACGGCGAGCTGGTCCGCGCCACCAGCGACCAGACCATGACCATCGATCCCTGCGACCTCCGGCTCCTCTACCAGGGCCGGGACCCCAACTCCAGCGGCGAGTACTCCCAGCTGCCCTACCGGCTCGGCCTGGCCACGCAGAGCGGATCCAGCTGCTGACAACCTCTGTCCCCCCACGGGCTCCGGGCTGCCGAACGGCTCGGGCGGCCCTCCCCCCCACTACACGCAAGGAGTCACGCATGTCGTTAAGGCGACGCACCTTATGCAGGCGTGCTGTTCATCCACGGCGCCAGGGACCCGACCTGCGACTACGCCCTGGCCCGGCGCGCGTACGAGGAGCTGGGCACGCCCAAGGCGCTTCTCACCCATGCCGGCGCTGACCACGCCGCGTACCTGAATCCGGGGTTCCCCACCTTCGACCGGACCCAGAACACCCTCGTGGACTGGTCCGTTGGCGCCTGTACCACGACACGGCCGCCCGCGACCGCCTCCTCGCCGACGCCACCGGCAACGGCACCCACTGGGAAGCCGTCCTGGCCCGACGGCCGACGGCCGTAGGAGTCCAGGCCCTGCCCCCCCGATAAGAGAGGGACACACAATGACCGACAGATCCTTCGGAGAACACACCCCGCGACGCACCCGGTCGGCGATCACCATCACGGTGACCGGCGTCCTGGCGGCAGCGGCCGTCCTGGCGTTCTCGCCCACCGCTCAGGCCGCCGAAACCCTCGGCGCCGCGGCCGCCGCGCACGGCCGGTACTTCGGCGTCGCGGTCGCCCCGCACCTCGGTGAGACCGACTACGAGAGCA
Source organism: Streptomyces sp. NPDC000151 (assembly GCF_040301705.1). Lineage (NCBI taxonomy): Bacteria > Bacillati > Actinomycetota > Actinomycetes > Kitasatosporales > Streptomycetaceae > Streptomyces > Streptomyces sp. NPDC000151. The sequence goes on from NZ_JBEPFC010000028.1 coordinate 23,001, forward strand.
CGCTCAACCGGGAGTTCTCCAGCGTGGTCGCAGAGAACGCGATGAAATGGGATGCCACCGAGCCCAGCCGGGGTCAGTTCAACTTCAGCGGCGGCGACCAACTCGTCGGCTACGCCCAGCAGCACGGCAAGTTCGTACGCGGCCACACCCTGGTCTGGCACGACCAGCAGCCCGGCTGGGTACAGGGGCTCACCGGCGACAATCTGCGCCAGGCGATGCGGGGTCACATAGCTGGGGTCGTCGGCCACTACGCGGGCAAGATTGACTCCTGGGACGTGGTCAACGAGGCGTTCGAATGGGACGGCAGCCGCCGCCAGTCCAACCTCCAGCAGCAGCTCGGCAACGGCTGGATCGAGGACGCCTTTCGCGCCGCGAAAGCAGCCGACCCCAAGGCCAAGCTCTGCTACAACGACTACGGCACCGACGGCATCAACGCCAAGAGCGACGCCATCTACCGGATGGTCCAGGACTTCCGCGCCCGCGGCGTCCCGATCGACTGCGTCGGCTTCCAGAGTCACCTGGACTCGAACTCCAACCTCAGCACCTATCGGCAGAACCTCCAGCGCTTCGCCGACCTCGGCGTGCACGTGCAGATAACTGAGCTCGACGTCGGCGGGGCCGGAGCGGCACAGGCCAACGTGTACCGGCAGGTCACTCAGGCATGCGTCGCCGTCGCCCGGTGCAACGGCATCACCGTGTGGGGCGTCACCGACAAGTACTCCTGGCGAGCCCAGGAGACCCCGCTGCTCTTCAACGGCAACTACCAGAAGAAGGAGGCATACGGCGCGGTCCTCACGGCGCTGAACAGCGCAGCGAGCTGAAGCCGGCCGGGGCTCGGCGGCCGTTCCGCCGGGCCCCGTATCCGCACGCAACGAGTGGCCGTTCGCGGTCCGCACGCGAACGAAGGCACTCACGGGGGTTCTCACCACAGCCGGGCTGGGTGCAGTGCTCGCTCACATCCCCAGCCACCGCAGTGTCCGCCAGGCGCCGACAGAGTCGAAGCACAGGGGGGCGACCATGAGCGAGCCTTCCAAGGTCGCCACCATGGCGGGCCCATCGCAGCATTTCACTCAGTACGGAGGGCCCCGCCGTCGATAAGACCCTGGATGTAGGGGGGCCAGTCCCGCTCCAGGCTCTGGGCGATGCCGTTGTGTACATCGCGCCGCACCCGGGGGCTGATGTGCTCGACGTCGCCGTTCGGGTAGTACAGTCGCAGGCCCTCGCGGCTGGCATCGCACAGGACTGCGTGGGCCTTCTGCGTGAGTGTGAGATACAACTGAGGTACAGGTGCCGCCAGCAGTTCGTCTATGAGCGCGTCAGGGGCGATGCCGATGTTTGCCCAGGTCTCGCCCTGCTTGTCGAGCGACAGGGTGATGTCGGAGAAGAAGACGGCCTTCCCGAGCCCCTCATGTGGATCCCCGGCCAGGGCGGTGGCGACATCGAGGGCGATGCCGGCGTGCTGACTGACAAGGGAGCGAGGAATCATCGTTGGTGCGATGGCGGCTGCGCATTCCCCCAGCCGTCGCGGGTCTCGGTCGGCCAGGGCAAGCCCAGCACGAGCCATCCGGCCGGAATCCGCGCCCTGAACCGGGGTTCCCCTCAGTCAGGGCGGCCGCGATTCACCCCGGGCAAGGGGCGCCTTCTGTTGTGCGCCTACGAGTACGTTGACGGTTGTCCTGGCGGAGGCTGGCGGATCTCACAAGGACAACCCTCGTCGGCAGGTTCGGCTGTCGTTTCTTGGCTGAGCGGGGCGCGGGGTGACGACCTTAGGGCGTGTCCGGCAGATCTTGTGACCCTTGCGGTGCCGGGTCGTTGGCATGGTCATGGGGTGGGGAGATCTTTCGAACACGGAGTGGGTCCGGCTGGGGCCGCACCTCCCCAAGTCCGGGAAGTGTGGTGGCCGTTGAGCCAGCCACTGCCGGGTCATCAACGGGATCTTCTACCGGCTGCGCACCGGGGTGCCATGGCGGGACCTGCCTGCGCGTTTCGGTCCGTGGAAGACCGTGTACGAACGGCACCGACGCTGGTCGGCGGTCGGTACATGAGACAGGGTCTTCGCGGCCCTCCTGGCCGACGCCGACGCGGAAGGCCGGATCGACTGGTCGATGGTGAGCATCGACTCCACCTCCTGCCGGGCCCACCAGCACGCCGCCGGGGCACGCAGGAATCCGCCGCGGATGCTGGGAAAAGACGCACGCCCCGGCAGCACCGCGGGACTCGGTCGCTCCCGGGGCGGCCTCACCTGCAAGATCGATCTCGCCGGTGAGGGCGGACTCCGTCCCCTGGCCCTCCTGATCACCCCGGGCCAATGGGGCGATGCCCCGCAGCTCATTCCAGTCATGGACCGCATCCGCGTCGGCCGGCTGGGCGGCGGATACCCCCGCACCCGCCCCTATCATCTCGGCGGCGACAAGGCGTACTCCTCCCGGCGCAACCGCCGCTACCTTCGACGACGGCAGATCAAGCACACTATCCCCGAACCTACGAACCAACAGGCCAACCGCCAGGCCTGCGGAAACAAAGGTGGCCGACCCGTCGGCTTCAACAAGACGATCTACAAACGCAGGAACGAAGTGGAGCGCACGATCAACCTTCTGAAGAACTCCCGGGCCGTGGCCACGAGGTATGACAAACGCGCCTACATCTTCCAAGGCACCGTCACCGTCGCTTCGATCCGCTTCTGGCTTCGCTCCTGATCAGCAGAACCGGATCAAGCGACCTTGGTACCCTCCGCCTTCAAGCGATGGGTAGCCAGATCACGTTGGCGTGACCCGGCTACCTAACCGCAGGGAAGGCAGTCGAGGTCCGGGACGCCTGTGACGAGGCGAGCACGATCAGGCTTGTTGACGACGCCGCGCAACGACGGCGGCGATCGGCATCGCCAAGGTGGTGCTGGCGGCGGTCCAGAACACGAACTTGGACTCCGGTCCATTGACCGTCCGCAACTCCCCGTCAGCGTGGCGGCAGAACGAGTCGGGCGGGAAGTACTGCGAGACAGGGGCGGCGCTGAAGCCGTGGCAGGGCGACGTATCGGGAAACAGGCTCGGCTGCGCACGCTGCGAGAGGAACCAGCCGGCGAACACTGTCAGCCATCCGGCCAGCAAGAACACGACTAGCGTCCAGTTAGGGACCTTCGCTCGCCGCCCCAGCAGCCAAACTAGGGAGGTTGGTATGACGAAAACGACGAACGCAGCGGACAGCACGATCAGAAGCTTCATAAGGCTATGACCATACTGATCAAAGATCCGCCGGACATGCCTTAGGTATGGAGTCCGGCCGCGGGAAACGGGTCAGATGCGTGAATCGGAAGGCGCCTGCAGCAGGGCCGCACGTGGCCCCACGTCCCGGCACGAGGCGACGGCGCATCCGAGGCTGATGCCCGCTGACTCCCGATCGCCACGGGCCCCGGCACCTCACCTCCTTCGCTACGTCGGCCCAAAGCGAGGGGCTGGGCGGAGTCTTGTGTCAACAGGAAGTGCCACTACGGGGTCCGCATGTGGTTGGGCGACGACTCTTCACATCGTCAGCCGGTCGTACTCCTGCGTGCGGAAGCGTCGAGCTGAGGCGCAGCGGGGCGCATCGGCGCCGAAGAGTGCAGTTTCCCCGAGGAGGTTCAGCCGGTGCTTGCCTTCGTTGCGGTGGCAGAGCTGCAGGTTGAGCCGCCACTTCGGGACGCGCGTGTGTCAGGGGCGTGACATCGTGACGTTCAAGCCCCTCAAGGCTGACTGGCAAGCGGGCATGGTCGGGTTGGTGTACACGACGGCTCGCGAACGCCGCACAGGGGTTCGCCCTTGACGGCTGGCTGAATTACAGCCAACTTTCATGGTGTGTGGCTTGTTCGCGTCATTACTCGCCGGTCCCTGTTGAAGGCGCCGCTTCTCTCCCGCATCCTGGAAGGCTTTTCCGTCGAACCATGATCTGGGGGATAGGTGTCTCTCCACTCTGCACTCCGTGCGAACAATCCGGAGGCGGTCCACCGCACGCGCCAACTCATCGAATATATGCGCGAAATTGTTCGAGGGTCGTACAAGCCAGTGCGGGACTGGCAGAAGTATCCGGAGATTCTCTGGCTCTCCGGCCTGCCGGACGACAAACTCCGGCGGCACCCGGACTCCGACCGGACGCTGCTCAAGGTGGCACACCGCCCGCCTCGGCCGGCTCCCGTCCTGCCCGAGGCGCTGGTGGGGTGGGTCGACCCCGAGGCCGCTGTCACCGCGACACCCGAAGCACCACCGCTGGCCGAGTCGGGACCGGGTCAGGGCTGGCGGGAGGACGAGAACGGAGATCTGTTCGAGGTCTCCGAGATCCCCAGGGAGGAAGCGCACGACGTGCTGCGCGCCTACACGCGATGGCTCGACGCCTGGCGCAAGTGGTCGGAAAGAGAGCGCGTCGACCGGCCGCACCGGGAACTCCATCAGCAGCTGTACCGAATGGCGACCAGGATTCAGCAGGACGGCGAGGAATACGAGGCGGTACTGGGCGTCGGATTTCTGACCGTCGGAGCCGCACGTCCGTCGGCGCGTATCGCCCGGCATATTCTGACGGCGCCGCTGATACTCACCGTGAATTCGGTGAATATGTCCATCACCGTCTCTCTCGCACCTGGCGACCCCGCGCGGTTGGAGGACAGCGAGTTCCTTGACGCGGACGAGGGCTACAGCACCCGTCTGCTGAGCCCGCTGCGGAACCGTGTCGACGCGGAAGGATTCCATCCGCTGTCCCGTGACTCCCAGGACGTGCTCGGTGATTGGTCGGAGAGGGCGTTCGGCACCGATCGCGCGGTGGCGTTTCACCGTGGCTGGGGCCGCCCGCCCGCCGACCCGGCCCTGCCGGTACCCACGCTCGGATTCGCGCCGGCGATCATTCTCCGTCAGCGGGGCCAGGGCGCCCTCGTGAACTTCTACGACGGCATCGCAAACCGCCTCGCCCAGCCTGGTGCTATTGCTCCATTGGGTTTGGCTCAGTTGCTGTACCAGCTGGAAGCGGAGGACCGCAGGGTGTGGGGTACGGCAGGGGGCCGCGACGTACCGCCCGCCCTCGGCCCCGACCCGCTGTTCCCGCTGCTGTCGAATGAAGCCCAGCGGGAGGTGCTGAAGCGCCTTCAGACCGATACCGGCGTCGTCGTTCAGGGACCGCCCGGCACGGGGAAGACGCACACCATCGCCAACCTCGTGTGCGCCTTGCTGGCGGACGGCAAGCGAGTGCTTGTGACGAGTGAGAAGGGCCAAGCGCTGAAGGTCCTACGACAGCAACTGCCTGCCGAGCTGCGCAACCTGTGCGTTCTTCAGGGTGACCGGCGCCAGGACGGCAGCGACGACCTGGAACAGTCCGTGCGTGCGCTCTCCCAGCTCAGTGCCACCCAGTCGACGGAGCGTCTCGACGTAAGGATCAAGAGTCATGAGGCGCTGCGCGCGGAACTGTCGGATACCCGCGCGCGGCTCCGTGACGAACTCCGCGCCGTTCGTGAGGCGGAGTGGTACGAACACCTCGATGTGGCACCCGGTTACCAGGGGCGGCTCGCGGAGATCGTCGAGGCCGTCTCTGCCGGTGCACCGAAGTACGACTGGATGCCCGCCCTGCCCGCTTCGGCACCGCGAGAACCGTCGCTGAGCCAGGACGAGGCCCAGCGCCTGCTGGGGCTGGTGTCTCGCCACGGGGCCGGAGTCCTGGACGAGCATGCCGCCCGCTGCCCGGACCCCGTGGACTTCGTCGCACCCGTGCTGTTTGAAGAGGCGGTCAATGCCCTGGAATCCGCTGTACGCGCCTGCGCCGGACCGGCGTCCAACACGCTCGCTCTCGAACTCGCCGACCGGGGCAGCGAGCTGATCACGACGCTGGTCGGGCTACTGGACGCGGCGGAGCACGCACTGCAGAGCGAGGGTCTGCCGGGTGATCCCGTCGGCTGGCCGCTGGAGGAGTGGACCACGCGGGCATTGCAGGACGGAATGGCAGGTCGGCGGCAGCAGTTGTGGAACGGAGTGCGCCAGTCGTCCGCACGCGCCGAAGACGTGCAGAGCGCGCTTCAGCACATGCCCTTCGCTGTGCTCGACGTACCCGATGTGGCGCTTGCCGAGGAATCGCGTCTCATTGCCGCCGGGAAGGACCTCGAGCAGTACCTGCGTGGCGGTGGCAAGCTCCGCAAGCTGGCTCCGAGGCCGGTGCAAAAGGAAGCCCAAGTCCTCCTGCAGGGCTGCCGGGTGGACGGACGGCGGCCCAGCACACCGGACGAGATCTCCGCGGTGGTGGCCCTTCTGGCGGCACGCCAGTGCGCCCGGCAGCTGAACGAGCGCTGGCAGAGTGTTGGCATGCCCGCGGCTGAGGGCTCCACGGAGGTGGTTCTGTCGGAGCTGCTGGACCGGGTGCCGACGCTCCGCGCGGTAGACGGATTCACCCACTCCGTGCGTACGCTGCACGACGTCCTACTCAAGGCCCGGATCAAGGCCACGGTGCGGACGGCACAGCAGTGGGACGACGTCCGTACGTCGGCGAGCGGCGCGGAACGGCTGCTCCGTGCCCGTGAGGCGGAGGAGAGTCTGCGGTCCATCGCCGAGCAGCTGCCGCGGCCTGATGCCCGCGGCGTGGCCGAACTGGCGGAGGTGCATCGGGCCGTCGCCGCACGTGATCCGCGGGCGTACACGTCCGCGATCGACTCACTGACCGAGGCGTTCCACCGTGAGGCCGATCGCCGGGAGGCCCGCAAACTCCTGGACCGAATGTCCGAGGATCACCCCGAACTGGCCCGGCGTTTTGCCGAGTCCCCGACCGAGGCGGCTTGGGAGACCCGCCTCATGGAACTGGACGGAGCCTGGGCATGGCGGCGAGCGTGTACCTTCCAGGACACGATGCTGACACCTGGCAGGGAAGCCAAGTTGGAAGGGGAACTTGAAGCGGTCGAGGCGCAGCTGAGAACCACGGTGACGCAACTGGCGGCCGACAGAGCGCTGTACCACTGCTTGGACCGGATGACGGCCGGACAGAAGCAAGCACTGAGTGCCTACGCATCGGCCACGGCGAACGCCGGAAAGGGAATGACGGCACTCGGCAGGCGGCACCTGAAGGCCGCCCGCTCCGCGATGCGTGACGCGCGTGCCGCAGTCCCGGCATGGGTCATGCCGATCAAACAGGTGGCCGAAATGATCGATCCCGAGCCGGACGCCTTCGACGTCGTCATCGTGGACGAGGCGAGCCAGGTCGGTTTGGACGGGCTGATGCTGCTGTGGCTCGCTCCGAGGATCATCGTCGTGGGTGACGACAAACAGTGTGTCCCGTTCTACACGGGCGGCAAGCACGAACGGTTCAACGAACTCATCGACTCACTCCTGCCCCATCTCACCGACTGGCAGCGGGACGGGCTCAGCCCCAAGTCCAACCTCTACGACCTGCTCTCCGCGCGCTTCAGCGAGACGATCCGGCTCACCGAGCACTTCCGGTGCATGCCGGAGATCATCAAGTGGTCCTCGGCCCAGTTCTATCCCGACAACGAACTTGTGCCGCTGCGGCAGTACGGAGCGGACCGGTTGCGACCCCTCGAAGTCGTCCACGTTCATGAAGGCCACTGCGAGGGACGGCGAGAGACCCTGGTCAACAGGCCCGAGGCCGAACGCATCGTCACCAAGTTGCAGGAACTTGCGGAGGACGAGGCGTACGCGAACCGGAGTTTCGGAGTCATCGTGCTCCGTTCCGGACACCAGGCAAGGCTGCTGGAGAATCTCATCGACACGCGGATCGACTCCACGATCCAGGAGCGGCACAACATACGTGTCGGCACGGCCGAACAGTTCCAGGGAGACGAACGGGACGTCATCCTGCTCTCGCTGGTCGTCGACGCCGACAACACCCGGGCCCTGACCGGCCAGGGCGACGGACGACGGTTCAACGTGGCCGCCAGCCGGGCTCGCGACCAGATGTGGTTGTTCACCTCCGTCACGCCGGACCAGCTGCGCAGCAAAGACCTGCGTCACTCCCTGCTCACCTATATGCAGGCGCCACCGGAACTGCAGGGCACCTCTCCCGGCCTTTCCGCCGTCTCACCCGATGAGCGGTGCGAGCCGTTCGACTCCCTGTTCGAGCAGCGGGTCTTCCGCAGGATCAAGGAACGCGGCTACCACGTTGTCCCCCAGTGGAAAGTCAGCGGCAAACGCATCGACCTCGTCGTCGTCGGAGAGACGGGCCGTCTCGCCGTGGAGTGCGACGGCAGCCCGTATCACTCCACCCCTGACCAGATCCGTGACGACTATGAGCGGGAGCGGGAACTGCGCCGGGCGGGCTGGCAGTTCTGGCGCGTACGCAGCAGCGAGTTCGCCCTGTCTCCGGAGGATTCTCTGGCTCCGTTGTGGAAGCGCCTTGAAGCTCTGGGTGTCCGGCCCGGCATCACCGAGGAGGCCCAGGGCGACTCGGGGAGCACTTGGGCCCCGATCGAGATGGACGATGCCGACCTCGCCATCGATGAACTTGACGCCATGCTCGATGAGGATGCGTCCGTCTCTCTTGAAGGAGCCTGATGTGAACGAGATCTTCGACGACAGTACGCTGACGGAGGTCGCCCACCTGATCTGCGGGGACGACCCGCCGCTGCTCTACCGGAAGGGGTACGAGATAGCCGCGTTCTTCCAGCGGGCGGGCTGGGACGACGTTCCGGAGTACGACGGCACGCCGAGACACAAGTGGGCCCGGGAACTTCTCAAGGAGCGGCAGGAAGACGGCACGGACGACGCCGAGCGCGCAATCCTGCGCCTGGCGAACCGCCTTGAGTACTACAACCAGCAGCAGGAGTACCACGCCACACTGAAGCGGCTCAACGAGATACTCGTGCTCGACGGACGTCGGGTCAGCGAGGACGGAGGCCGGCTGGTCCTCGTTCGCTGCGAAGCCGGATTCGAGGACGAAGAGCGGCAGCTGCCGCGCGTTGAGTTGAAGGTCTCCGTGACGGAGGTGGTGAGCGACCCCGAACTCGCCGCCACCGTGCAACTCCGACTGGACGAGGCACGCACCTGCTACGAACACGGCGCTTACACGTCGGCAGTCATCATGCTGGGCAGCCTCTTGGAGGGGGTGCTCGCGCATGCCGCGCAGGTCCGCGCCGCAGGCATACGCATGCCGAAGCCGTTGCGGAACATGGGACTGAATGACTTCGTAAACTTCGCGTACGAGAACAAATGGATCGAGCACGATGCCAAGCTGGCCTCGGAGCTCATCCGGCAATACAGGAATCTCGTCCATCCCTTGGCGGAGAAGCAGAAAGGACACAGCCCGAACCGCGACACGCTCGACATGTGCTGGCCGGTGGTGAATGCCACGCTGAACGATCTGGCGGCAACGGCGGCAGCTTCCCCGGTTACGCCCCATCCGCAGGCACCTGCGAACGGTGGGCGAGGTCGAAGCGTCAACACCCCTGCCCAACGCCCGACGCCAGCTTCTGTCGCACGCCGCCGCCCGGGACTGGGAACTGCGTCGGGTGCCTGAATCCGCTGGCAGGCCGCTGAATTAGAACGAGAAGGGGGCACTGAGCTCTCCGCCAGTGCTCTCTCCATCTTGCTCCGGCCTGCGAATGGGTGACGCCGAGGCTCCCTCGGTGGGCGGGCTCTTCCTTGGCCGCAGTACACGCATGGCCAGAACGGTTCAGTCCTCCCGCACACCCTTGTCGGCCGGCAGCGGCCGTTGCGCGCCTGAGTCCTCGCTCCGTCTCCCCTCGCCGCGATCCTGCTCGCGCGCGTCGCTGCCCTGCCGCCTATCCGTCCGTCCTCCACTCCCGTGCAGAGTGGGGCACTCTCCGGTACTGAACGCCGCGCAGTTGGCGGCACTGACCAGACGCGTCTGCGTCGTTCGGGGCGTCTGAAGCGACGCTTCGGTTGTGCTTCATGGGATGGCCGAAGAAGTTACTACCAGGTTGTCTTGACGGAGCTTGGCGGACACGAACGGGGACACCCCGCGGCGGCAGGTCCGGCTCTGTTTTTCTCGGCCAGAGCGCCGGACCGGTCCGGGCTGACGCCTCCGGGCTGCCCATGCCGGCAGCTCGGAGAATGCCCGTCACCGCAGGTCACAAGGTGCGTCTTCGTCGTCGAGGCGCCGCGGATGATCACCGATTCGTCACCAGTTACTGACCCCATCTCCAAATTGTGAGCACAAAACCCACACATCCCTCTCTTCAGATGGGCCCCGATGGTCTAGATTGACCTTGCTTCGCATGCTGTGACACGAAGCGACAAATGATGATCTATGGGTCGTCGCTACGGACAGCCGGCAGCTGTGTCTCCGGCGCCGGCCGTGGGGACGATCGATTTTTGGGGTCCGCGAGGGGGCCTTGGGTGGGGGAGCACCCGAGGTTTCGACGGGTTCCCGCGCACCTCGAGTGTTCGGCAGGGCATGTGGGTCCCTGCCGTGTGGGTGGGTTGCTCAAGTTGCGCTGAAACAGCCGAAATGTCATGTGTGGCGCGGGGGCGGGGGCCTCCCGCGGGGGAAGAACGGCTTCATTCGACTACGTACCACTGGGGACCGGGGGGTTTCTGTGCGGCAGGGGGGATTAGTCGGCCCTTTTCCGTCGGCGCGCGGGCGTCTGACGGACGGGGCGATCAGCCGGCCGGCGAATGACTGGGAGCAGCGGTACCGCCGTACCGTGATCACCAGCGATACCGTGGCCACCGGCTTGGTGGTGGCAGCGATCGGCAACTTCTTCGGGGCCCGGGACGCGGCCAACTGGCATGAGAAGTGGGGAATTCTCGCCTTCGGCACCGAGCTACTGGTGCTGGGAGCGCTTGCGGTGAGCCGGTCGTGGGCTCCGGCCGTGCTCGGCCAGGGCGCCGAGGAATTCCGCCGGCTCGGACGCTCACTGTTCACGGCGACCGTCGTCCTCGCGCTCGGCGGGATCGCCCTCACCTCGCGCAACATCAAGCTCTGGATCTTCGTCGCGATCCCCGCGATCGCGCTCGTCACCATGACCGAGCGCTACGTCCTCCGTCTCCGGCTGCACAGACAGCGGAAGCAAGGGCTGTGCCTGAGACCGGTGCTCGCTGCCGGAAGCCTGTCCACCGTGCGCGACCTGATCTCCCGGACTCGCAAGTTCCCGCATCTCGGTTGGCGGGTGGAGGCGGTGTGTGCGACGGACGGTTTCGGGTTCGACGGTGACCAACTGGACGGAGTGCCGGTCGTCGGCCCGCTGGTGGACGTGGCCAACCACGTCCACCGCGACGGCTACCGAGTCGTCGCGGTCACACCGGACCCGCACTGGACACCGGACCGGCTGCAGCGGCTGGCCTGGAACCTCGAAGACAGCGATGCCGAGATGGTCGTGGCCCCCGTGCTGATGGAGGTGGCAGGGCCGCGACTGCACGTCGACGCGGTGCTCGGGATCCCGCTGCTGCGGGTCAGCATGCCGACCTTCACCGGGGGGCGCCGCGCGGTCAAAGAGGTCGTCGACCGGATGGGCGCGGCGATCCTGCTGGTGCTGTTCGCGCCGCTGATGGTGCTCGTCGGGCTGCTCGTGGTGGTGGACAGCCGGGGCGCGGCGTTCTACCGGCAGCGCAGGGTCGGCAAGGACGGCCGCGAGTTCACCATTCTCAAGTTCCGCACCATGGTCGCCGGGGCCCACGGGGCGCGTGCGCAGCTGGCCGACCGCAACGAGGGCGCGGGGCTGCTGTTCAAGCTCCGCCGGGATCCGCGGGTGACGCGGGTGGGAGCAGTGCTGCGGCGGTACTCGATCGACGAACTCCCGCAGCTGTTCAACGTACTCACCGGATCGATGTCGCTGGTCGGACCGCGGCCTCCGTTGCCGGAGGAGTGCGCCGCGTACGGCCCGGACATCCGGCGGCGGCTCCTGGTCAAGCCCGGGCTCACCGGCCTGTGGCAGATCAGCGGACGCAGCGACCTGCCGTGGGAGGAGGCGGTCCGCCTCGACCTGCGGTACGTGGAGGACTGGTCGCTCGCCCTGGACACAGTGATTTTGTGGAAGACGCTGCGTGCGGTGCTGCATGGACAGGGCGCCTACTGATGCGCGGGGGGCGTCGACCGACCGGCGCGCGGATCGCAGGCCGCAAGGGCCTGCCTGGGGGAAGTGACGGGGCATGAGAGTAAGCGTTTTCGGGCTCGGATATGTGGGCTGCGTGTCGGCCGCGTGCCTGGCCGGCATGGGGCACGAGGTCATCGGGGTGGACGTGAACCAGGTGAAGGTCGACCTGGTCAACGACGGCAAGGCCCCGGTGGTCGAGGAGCGGATCGGCGAGCTCATCGCCGAGGTCGTGGGGACCGGAGCGTTACGTGCCACCGGTGACGTCCGCGAGGCGATCATGGGCAGCGAGGTGTCGCTGGTCTGCGTGGGCACGCCGTCGGAGCCCAACGGCAGCCTGTGCACCACGTACTTGGAGCGGGTCACCGAGCAGATCGGCGCCGCGCTGGCGGATCTCGATGGGCGCAGCGGGCGGCACACCGTCGTGTTCCGCAGCACCATGCTCCCGGGCACCTGCCTGAACCTGCTGGTACCGATCCTGGAGAAGTACGTCGGCGGCACGGCCGGAGTGGACATCGGGGTCGCGGTCAACCCGGAGTTCCTGCGCGAGGGCACGAGCGTGCGGGACTTCTTCGACCCGCCCAAGACCGTCATCGGCGAGCTCGACACGGCGAGCGGCGACACGGTGTCGGCGCTGTACGACGGCTTGCCCGGCGAGGTGTTTCGGGTGCCGGTCCCGACGGCCGAGGCGATCAAGTACGCGGACAATGCGTTCCACGGCCTCAAGATCGGCTTCGCGAACGAGCTGGGCGCGGTGTGCCAGGCGCTCGGGGTGGACTCGCACCAGGTGATGGACGTGTTCCTGGCCGACCGCAAGCTGAACATCAGCCCCGCCTACCTGCGGCCCGGCTTCGCCTTCGGCGGCTCCTGCCTGCCGAAGGACCTGCGCAGCCTGGTCCACGCGGCGCGGCGGGCCGACATCTCGGTGCCCATCCTCTCCCACGTGCTGCCCTCCAACTCCGACCACCTGGAGCGCGCGGTGCGGCTGGTCGAGCGCACCGGCAAGCGCCGGGTGGGCCTGTTCGGACTGTCCTTCAAACCCGGCACCGACGACCTCCGCGAGAGCCCGCTCGTCGAGCTGGCGGAGCGGCTCTTCGGCAAGGGCTACGACCTGCGGATCTTCGACGCCAACGTGAGCCTCTCCCGGCTGATCGGCGCGAACCGCGAGTACATCGAGACCCGGCTGCCGCACCTCGCGCAGCTGCTCGCGGACTCCGTCGAGGAGGTGCTCGAACACGCCGAGGTGTGCCTGGTCGGGACCAAGGACCCGGCCGTGCTTTCGGCACTGCCCCATGGCGGCAGCACCGTGCTCATCGACCTCGTCCACCTTCCCGACGCCGAGGCGCGCCGGGCCGAACCGGGGTACGTGGGCCTTGCTTGGTAAGGGAAGAAACGACGACCGCACGGACCGGCGCGCGCTGATCCTCGTGGAGAACCTGTCGGTGCCGTTCGACCGGCGGGTGTGGCAGGAGTGCACGACGCTGCGCGACGCGGGCTGGGAGGTGCACGTCATCTGCCCCCGGGGGGAGAAGCGGGACACGGATCCGGAGGCGGAGATCGACGGGGTGCGGATCCACCGCTACCCGCTGCGCGCCGCCACCGGAGGACCGGCCGGCTACCTGCGGGAGTACGGAACGGCGTTGTGGCACACGGCCCGGCTGGCCCGCAAGGTCGGCCCTGTCGATGTCGTCCACGCCTGCAACCCGCCCGACCTGCTGTTCCTGCCGGCACTGTGGCTGAAGCGGCGCGGCGCGCGGTTCGTCTTCGACCAGCACGACCTGGTGCCCGAGCTGTACCTCTCCCGGTTCGACCGCGGCGAGGACCTGCTCTACCGCGCCGTGTGCGCGTTGGAACGGCTGACGTACCGGGCCGCGGACGTCGTGCTCGCCACGAACGAGAGTTACCGGGACGTCGCGCTGCGCCGTGGCGGCAAGCGGTCGGCGGACGTCTTCGTGGTGCGCAGCGCGCCCGCCACCGAGCGGTTCCAACCGGTGCCGCCCGAGCCCGAGTTGAAGCGCGGCAAGCCTCATCTGCTGTGCTATCTCGGCGTCATGGGCCCGCAGGACGGCGTCGACTACGCCTTGCGGTCCCTCGCGAAGCTGCGCGACGAGCTCGGGCGGACCGACTGGCATGCGGTGTTCGTCGGCTCCGGCGACGCCTTCGACGCGATGGTGGAGCTCTCCCGGCGGCTCGGGCTCTCCGAGCAGGTGCAGTTCACCGGGCGCATTCCGGACGCCGACCTGGTGCGCTACCTGTCCACCGCGGACGTGTGCCTTTCCCCCGACCCGCGCAATCCGCTCAACGACGTGTCGACCATGAACAAGGTCCTGGAGTACATGGCGATGGGCCGGCCGATCGTCTCCTTCGATCTCCGGGAGGCGCGCGTCTCCGCCGGTGACGCCGCCGTCTACGCGCCCGCCAACGACGAGGCCGAATTCGCCGGGCTCATCGCCCTGCTCCTTGACGATCCGGAGCGGCGGGCCCGGATGGGCAAGATCGGCCAGGAGCGGATCAGCGGGCCGCTCGCCTGGCGGAACTCGCAAGCATCGCTGCTCGCCGCCTACGCCGCTGTGTGCCGCGAGCACACTGCGGTGTCGGCGGGCGACCCGGTCCGTACGAAGAAGAGGCCGCGCCGTTGAGCGACGACACGATCCGCCTGGTCACCATCGGGCGGATACTCCGCCGGCGCTGGCGGCTGCTCACCCTCCTCATCGTGGTGGGCGCGCTCGCCGGCTACGGCACCTCGGTGCTGTTCCCGCCGCGTTACACGGCGTCGGCGTCGGTACTGCTGCCGGGGCAGTGGGAAGAGCGCGAGCTGCTGACGCAGGTGGACATCGCGACCAGCTCGTCGGTGGTCGACCTCGCGGCCGCCGGGCTCGGCTGGCGGGACGTCAGCGGCGGCGAGCTGCGGGAGCGAGTGACCGCCAAGGCCGCCGACGGGAACATCGTCACGATCTCGGGTACGGCCGACACCCCGGGGCGCGCGCAGCGGCTCGCCGACCAGGTGGCCCGGCAATTCGTCGGATTCGCCACGCGGATCGCAGGCGGCAGCACCGACCCCGACGCGGCTACGGGGACCGAGGCACTGCGGCAGAAGGTGGTGGAGACCAACCGCCGCATCTCCGACCTGGCCGCTGCGGCCGATCCGGGGCGGACCGTGGAGAGCGTGCAGGCCCGCACCTCGCTCGAGAAGCTGCGCACCTCCCTGGAGGAGGCCATGACCAAGCTGGACGAGGCCGACCCGGCGGCCGACAAGGCCGGCATGGTCGTCATGGGGTCGGCGGTCCGGCCGACCGGTGCGGCGCCGCCGACGAGGATGCACCTCATCGTCGCCGGGGCGCTGCTGTTCTTCCTGCTCGCGGTCGTCGGCCACCTCGTCGCCGCACGGATGAATCGCCGGCTGCGTACTGAACCGGAGATCGCCGCGGCGTTGGGCTCGGCGCTCCTCGGCACCGTCGACGTACTGGATGAACGGCGCGCGCACCGGCCGGAAGGCCGTGGCCCGCGGGCCCGGATCCGCCGAATCCTCGGCGTCGACACTCGGTGGGACATACCGACTCCGCCGTGGTCCGGCGACGAGGGCGGCAGGCGGATCCGCTATCGGCGGGTGTGCGCCCGCCTCCGGGACCAGCTGCCGGCCTCCCGGCGGCTGCTCGTTGTCGTACCGGACGGCGACGAGATCGCACTCCGGGCCGCCGAGCAGCTCGTCGCCGAGGCACAGAGCGAGCCGATGCTGCGCGTAGTGGAGGTTTCGGTGGACCGGCCGATCGTGCCGGACCGCGACACCGAGTCCGGCGTCCTGGTCGTCCTCAGCGCGGGCAGTTGGACCGCGGAGGAACTCACCGGCCTCGCCGAAGCATGTGCGGACGGCAGGCACGAGGTCGTCGGCGTCGTCGTCGCCGGCCCGGTCCGGGCCCGTCCGACGCGGCCTGTCGGCGATCCTCCGGACGACAACGCGACTCCGGCGCTCGCGGTGCGCGGCCACGCGACGGGAGGTTCGGCGTGACGACGAGCACGACTCCCCAGGAGTCGGCAGCCGCTCCGCTGCTCGACCTGCAGGCGCTGGTGGTGGCGGTGCGCAGACGCCGCCGCCTCTGGTGCTCCTTGGCGCTGCTGGGGCTGCTGGCCGGCGCGGCGGTGGCGGTCCTGCTGCCGCCACCGCCGACCGCTGTGACCAAGGTGCTGGTCGTGCACAAGGAGGACCAGCCGAACGACACCGGAACGCTGATCCGCACCGACGTCGAGCTGCTGGGGACCACGCGGATCGCGGGCAAGGCCCTGCAGTCCCTCAAGTCTCCGGAGAAGCCGGAAGACTTCATGCGGGACTACCGGGGCACCGGCCTGACCAACAACCTGCTGCAGATCGATGTGACGGGTGACAGCGACGCGGAAGCGGTGGCCCGGGCCGAGGCGCTGGCCGATGCGTTCGTCGCGGATCATGTGAGGCGGATGCGGGAAGCCGCGAAGGCCGAGGCCAAGGCCCTGGCCGACCAGCGTGACCGGATGCGGAACGAGCTCGCCCGGGTCAACAAGGCCATCGGAGACCGATCGCCGAAGAGCGACCCGAAAGCGTCGGCTAGTACCGAGTCGCTCTTCGCCCGCCGGGCCGAACTCAACTCGCGGATCGCCGACTTCGACCAGCGCGCCGCGGACGCGGGCACCGGCACGCCCAAGGTCACCGCCGGCACGCAGATCGTGGACGCCCCGCGCGCGGTGCGGCACTCCCTGCCCAAGGCCGCCGCCACCGACGGCGCGATCGGATGCGTCCTCGGGCTCGTCCTCGGACTCGCGCTGGCCGCGGTCGGCGCGGTGGTGGCGGACCGCCCCGTGCTGCGCCGGGACATCGCGGCGAACCTGGGCGCCTCGGTCATCGCGGAGCTGCCCCGGCCGGGCTGGCGGTGGCAGCGTCGACGGACCCGGGCGGCACGCGAACGCCTCACTACGACCCTGGCCCGCACCGTTCGCGGCTCCGCCGAACCGGTGTCGCTGCTGGAACTGGGCTGTGCGCGCAGCACGAGCGAGATCGCCGCGGACCTCACCAAGGCACTGGGGGCCGAAGGGCCGGTGGTCGGCGTCGGCTCGGTCGAGCCCGGGACGGCGTGGACCGACCTCCAGTACCTCGGCACCCGGACCGTGCTCGTCGTGTGTGCCGGGCACGGCAGCGCCGCATGGCTGCACACCGTGGCGCGGCAGCTCGCGGACCGGCACATCCCGGTGATCGGTGTGGTGCTGATCGATCCCGATCCGCGTGACCGGACCGACGGCACGCTGTGGGACGGGCCGCACACCGCGCTGCGCGGCCACAGCGAGCTGCCGGCCCGCCAGAACGGGACGGGCAAAAGGCGGCGGACGGAGCGGGAGCCGATGCCGGCCGCACGAGTCACGGACAACGACCAGGAGGCGAGGTAGGACATGTGTGGCATCGCAGGCACATACCGATGGCCGGACGGGAAGGCCGTGACCGACCGGCTCACCGAAACCCTCGCCCACCGCGGTCCGGACGGGGCGGGCCGGTACAGCCACTCCGTCAGTGACGGCGAAGTGCACCTCGGGCACCGCCGGCTGTCCATCATCGACCTGTCCGGGACCGGCGCCCAGCCGATGGTCTCGGACGGCCTCGCCCTGACGTACAACGGCGAGCTGTACAACGCGCCCGAGCTGCGTGCCGAGCTGGCAGCCGCCGGGGTGCGCTTCCGCGGCACCTCCGACACCGAGGTGCTGCTGGAGGCCTGGCGGCGCTGGGGCATGGACTGCCTGCCCCGGCTGCGCGGCATGTTCGCGTTCGGCGTCTTCGACGAGCGCACCGGCGAACTGGTGCTCGCCCGCGACCAGTTGGGCATCAAGCCGCTGTTCCTGCTCCGTCGCGGCGCGGGCCTGGTGTTCGCCTCCGAGCTCAAGGCGCTCGCCACCGCGACCGGCGGATCGCTGGAGGTGGACCACGCGGCACTGGTCGCCTCGCTGCTGTACTACTGGGTGCCGGACTCGCGCTGCGCGCTGCGCGAAGCGGAGAAGCTGCCGCCGGGGAGCTGGCTGAGATGCCGCCCCGACGGCCGGGTGGAACGTGGCCAGTACTGGAACCTGAAGGACGTCGCCGCCGAGGGCCAGGAGCGGGCCCGGACCGGCGAGCAGCCGGACCTGGCCGCCATCGTCGAGGAGTCGACCCGGCGCCACCTGCTCTCCGACGTCCCCGTGGCGACCTTCCTCTCCGGCGGCCTCGACTCCAGCTGGCTGACCGCGCTGGCGGCCCGCCACCAGCCCGGGATCTCCGCTTACACGATCGGATTCCGCGCCGAGGACGCCAAGTTCGAGGCGATGCCGGACGACCTGCGCTACGCCCGGCAGGTGGCGGAGCGGTTCGGCGTCGACCTGCATGAGATCGAGATCGCCCCGAACGTGCTCGACCTGCTGCCGCAGATGACGTACCACCTGGACGAGCCGATCGGCGACCCCGCCGCGATCAACACGTTCCTGATCTGCCAGGCCGCCCGGGAGGCCGGGGTCAAGGTGATGCTCTCGGGGATGGGCGCCGACGAGCTGTTCGCCGGCTACCGCAAGCACCTGGCCAACAAGATCGCGCTGCGCTATCAGCGCGTCCCGCGGCCCCTGCGGCGCGGGGTGTCCGCGGCCGTGGACCGGCTGCCGGTCGCCACGGCCCGCCGCGGGTACCGGTCGGTGCGCTTCGCGAAGCGGTTCCTCTCCTTCGCCGACCTGCCGGAGGAGACCGCGTTCCGGCGCAGCTACACCATGTACGACCAGGACGAGCTGCTCGGCCTGATCAATCCGGACCTGGCCGGGACGGTCGACGACGTACTGACCGAGCACGCGGACGTCTACCACGACAACGACCTCGACGACTTCGTCAACCGCATGTGCCTGGGTGACGCCCGGATGTTCCTGCCGGGCCTGAACCTCGCGTACACGGACCGCTCCAGCATGGCCGCGTCGACCGAGGTGCGGGTGCCGTACGTGGACGTCGAGGTGGTCAAGGCGGCGTTCGCCGTGCCCGGCGACCGCAAGATCGTCGGACGGCAGGGCAAGGCCGTCCTCAAGGAGGCGGCCACCTCGATCCTGCCCCGGGAGATCGCGTACCGGCCCAAGGGCCTGTTCAGCGCCCCGCTGCGGGCATGGATGAGCCGGGATCTGGCGCCGCTGGTGCGCGAGGTGATCAACGACGGCGAGCTCGTACGCAACGGGCTCCTGCGCCGCGACGCACTGGCGCGCATGGTCGCCGAGGACGCCGCCGGGCAGCGGGACTTCTCCAAGCATCTCTGGCATGTGCTGACCCTCGAGTACTGGTATCGCGGCGCGACGTCCAAGGAGTTCGTGTGAAGCAGGTTGTGCAGAACTACAAGAGCGGCGAGCTGTCGGTGCTCGATGTGCCGGTGCCGGGGTGCAAGCCGGGCGGTGTGCTGGTCCGCACCGCCTTCTCGCTGATATCCACCGGGACCGAGATGATGAAGGTGTCCGAGGCCGGCATGTCGATGGTGGGCAAGGCCCGCTCCCGTCCCGACCAGGTGGCCAAGGTCATGCAGAGCGTGGCCACCAACGGGGTGCCCGCCACCTACCGCAAGGTGATGGGCAAGCTGGACTCCTACACGCCGCTCGGCTACTCGCTGTGCGGGGTGGTCGAGCAGGTCGGCACCGGGATCGACGACGTGAAGGTCGGCGACCTCGTGGCCTGCGCCGGCAACGAGCACGCGCTGCACGCCGAGCTGAACTGGGTACCGAAGAACCTCTACTCCCCGGTGCCGGACGGCCTCGCGCCGCGGCACGCGGCCTTCGGCACCGTCGGGTCGATCGCGCTCCAGGGCGTCCGCCAAGGCGAGTCACGACTCGGCGAAGTGGCACTCGTCATCGGCCTCGGCCTCATCGGGCAGCTGGTGGTGCAGCTCCTCACCGCCTCGGGAGTCCGCGTCGTCGGCGTCGACCCCGACCCGGTGCGCTGCGAGCTCGCCGAGCGCTCGGGCGCCGCGGCCTGCGGCGATCCCGCGTCCGCGGCCGTGGAAGCCGCCGTCGCCGGACTCACCGGCGGTCACGGCGTGGACCAGGTGTACCTGGCCGCCGGCGGCGGCAGCAACCAGCCCGTCGAGCTGGCCGCCAAGCTGTGCCGGGACCGCGGCCGGGTCGTCGACATCGGCAAGTGCCGCCTGGACCTGCCGTGGAACGCGTACTACGAGAAGGAGCTCGACGTTCGGTTCTCCCGTTCGTACGGCCCCGGGCGTTACGACCCGTCGTACGAGCTGGAGGGCCGGGACTACCCGATCGGCTACGTGCGCTGGACCGAGCGCCGCAACCTGGCGTGCTTCCTCGACCTCGTCGCCCGCGGCAGCGTCGACGTGGAGCCCCTGATCTCCCACGTCGCCGCCTTTGACGACGCAGTGGAGACGTACCAGAGCCTGAAGGACGGCGAACTGAAGGCCGTCGCCGTGCTGTTCCGGTATCCCGAACAGACTGTGGAGGTGCAGGCCCCCGAGGTCGCCGTGCCCGCGGTGGCTGTGTCCACTAAAAGCATGAAGCCGGGTCCGGCCCGAGCCGCCAGGACGCCGGTGCGACTCGCGTTCGTCGGCGCGGGAAACTACGCGACGTCGATGCTGCTGCCGCACCTGGCACAGCGCGAGGGGGTCGAGTTGTCGACCGTCGTCACCACGACGGCGCTGTCCGCGGCCAACGCGCAGCGGAAGTTCGGCTTCGCCGAGGCGACCACCGACCTCGACGCCGTGCTCGGCGACAAGTCCATCGACGCGGTGTTCGTCGTCACCCGGCACAGCTCGCACGCCGAACTGACCCGAAGAGCACTGCTGGCCGGCAAGACCGTGTTCGTGGAGAAGCCCCTGGCCCTCACCGAGGACGAACTGGCCGGGGTGCTCGCGGCGGTGGAGGAGTCCGGCAACGACCGGCTGCAGGTGGGCTTCAACCGCCGGTTCGCGCCGCTGCTGCAGGAGGCCAGGAAGCGGTTCGGCGCCCGGACCGGTCCGGCGAACCTCCGCTACCTGGTCAACGCAGGGCGGCTGCAGCAGGGGAGTTGGTACCTCCAACAGGGCACCGAGGGCTCGCGGTTCGCGGGCGAGGGCGGGCACTTCATCGACACGGCGAGCTGGCTGCTCGACGCCGACCCGGTATCGGTGTACGCGGTCGCCACGACCGGCAACGAGGATCTGCAGGTCGTGCTGCGCTACCCGGACGGCTCCACCGCCACCCTCAGCTACGTCACGAGCGGTCCGGCGAGCCTCCCCAAGGAGACGCTCGACCTGGTCGCGGACGGCAAGGCGCTGCGGCTCGACGACTTCGTCCGCGCTTCGGTCTATGGCCATAAGCGGTGGGTCAGTTCGCGGCTGCCCAAGGCCCGCGACAAGGGTCAGAACGCCGAACTGGCCGCGTTCATCAAGGCTGTTCGAACCGGCGGCCCAATGCCGGTGCCGCTGGAGTCGCTGGTCGCCACCACCGCGGCCACCCTCGCCGTGCAGACCGGCCTGGCCGGTGGTACGCCGGTGACGCTGGCGGGGCCGCGATGACCATGAGTGCGGGCTGGTACCTGCGGCGCCTTTCCCGGATGGGGCCGCAGGAGGTCGCGGGCCGGGCGGGCGACGCGGTGCGCAGACGGCGGTGGCGGTCGGCGCGGCCCACCTGCCCGAGCGTGACCGGCGCCCGGTTCACCGCCGTACTGCCCGCCGGGACACTCGCCGCGATTCCGCCGGACGCTGCGAAGCGTCTGATCGCCGAGGCGGACCGGCTGATGTACGGGCACGCCGAGTACTTCGGCGTGGTCCGCGACGACCTGACCGACCCGGACTGGTGGTACGACCCGAAGACCGGGCGCCGGGCTCCGTGGGGCTACGCCTTCGACGTGCCGTACCGCAACGAGGACGCGGTCGGGGACGTCAAGCAGATCTGGGAGCTGTCCCGGCACCAGTACCTCACCCAGCTCGCCGCCGCCTACGCGATCACCGGGGACGAGCGGTACGCCGAGCGAGTGGCCGAGCACCTGCGGTCGTGGTGGGCGGCCAACCCACCACTGCGCGGCGTGCACTGGATCAGCGGCATCGAACTGGGCATCCGGCTGCTCTCGTGGGTGTGGATCCGCCGGCTGCTCGACGGCTGGCCGGGCGCGGCCGGGCTGTTCGAGGGCAACCCGGTGGCACTGAACCAGGTCTGGCACCACCAGCGCTGGCTGGCCGCCTTCCCCAGCCGGGGGTCGTCGGCGAACAACCACGTCATCGCCGAGGCCGCCGGGCAGCTCGCGGCGTCCTGCGCGTTCAACTGGTTCCCCTCGTCGGAGCGTTGGCGGACGGGCGCGCTGCGGTCGCTGGAACGGCAGCTGCGCGGCAACACCTACCTTTCCGGCCTCAACCGCGAGTTGGCCACCGAATACCACGGGCTCGTACTGGAGTTGGGTCTGGCCGCGGTGGCCGAGGCGGATGCCGCGGGCGTGCCGGTCCCCGCGACCGTCCGGCTCGTGCTGTTGCGCATGACCGACGCGCTCGCGGCCGTCGTGGACAACCGGCTGCGGCCGCCGCGCCAAGGCGACGCGGACGACGGGCACGGTCTGATCCTGGACGGCGCGGGCACCGACCGCTGGGCCTCGCTCCTGGCCACCGGCGACGCGGTGTTCGGCCGACTCGCCTGGTGGCCGGAGGTGACCGGCACCGATGTGCGTACGCCGCTGCTGGCCGCGCTCATCCAGCCCACCGAAGTGACCGTGTCCCGCCCGGCGAGCCGGCCGGCCCACTTCGCCGACGCGGGGATGACCATCCTGCGCGGTCCGGGGGAGATCTGGGCCCGCTGCGACGGCGGCCCGCACGGCTTCCTGTCCATCGCCGCGCACGCCCACGCGGACGCGCTGTCCGTGGAGGTCCGGCACGACGGGGTCGACGTGCTCGCCGACCCGGGGACGTACTGCTACCACGGGCAGCCCGAGTGGCGGCAGTACTTCCGCTCGACCCTCGGCCACAACACCCTGCAGCTGGACGGCGAGGACCAGTCCGTCTCCGGCGGCCCGTTCCTGTGGACACGGCATGCCCGCAGCCGCGTCCTGGTGGCGGACACCTCTCGCTGGTGTGCCGAACACGATGGCTATCAGGGCTCCGTGCACCGTCGCCTGGTGGAACTGACAGCTGAGCAACGGGAGTTGAAGGTCTTTGACGAGGTGCGCGGGCCGAACCGGGACGTACGCCTGGCATTCCACCTCGGCCCGGCGATCGCCGCGGACCTGACCGGCAACCGGGCAGTGCTCACCTGGAACCGGGACGGCGAGGAGCGCTCCGCCGTGCTCGACCTGCCCGGGCAACTGTCCTGGCGGGCGCATCGCGGCGAGACCGAACCGCCGCTGGGCTGGTACTCCGCCGGCTTCGGGCGCAAGGAACCCACCACAACGCTGGTCGGCACCGGCTTCGCCGACGGGGTGGCGGGCTTCACCACCGTGCTCAGGTTCCGCGGCTAGGGGGGGCGGGTGGGGATCAAGAGGCGGTACTGGGCGTTGGCGGCGGCACCGCCGGCGCTGGCCCTGCTGACGGTGACCGGCTGTACGAGCACACCGGTCGACCAGGCGGAGCCGAAGGCTGCGCCAACCAAGTCCGTGGCCGTGGCCCGGGTGTGCGCCCAGCCCGCGGCCGGTCCTGCGAAGGCACCGGCGGGCGCGGTGACGGTCGACCCCGCGGTGGTCGGTGACCTGGCCGCGAAGACCAAGAGCAGCCCGCCCGACACCACGTTCTGGCTTCGACCGGGCAAGCACAGGCTCGACCCGGACCGCTACGCCCAGGTCATCCCCAAGGCGGGTGACCGTTACCTCGGTGCGCCGGGCGCGGTGCTCGACGGCCGGAAGAAGAACCAGTACGCGTTCGGCGGCAGCGCCCGCAACGTCACCATCCGCTACCTGACCGTGCAGCGTTTCGTGGCGCCGCCCGACGAGGGCGTGGTCAACCATGACTCGGCCGACGGCTGGGTGATCGAGCACGCGACGATCCAGCACAACTCGGGTGCCGGGCTGATGGCCGGTGCCCGCCAGCGGGTCCGCGCCAGCTGCCTGCGCGGCAACGGCCAGTACGGCATGAACGCGTACAAATCCGGCGGCCGTATCAGTGACCTGGTGGTCGAGGGCAACGAGATCGTGGGCAACAACACCGGCGACTGGGAACGGCGGCGGAAGGGCTGCGGCTGTACCGGAGGCGTCAAGTTCTGGGCCGTCAACGGCGCCGACGTGCGCGGCAACTGGGTGCACGACAATCGCGGAACAGGGTTGTGGGCGGACACCAACAACAACGACTTCCGCATCGAGAACAATGTGCTGGAGGCCAACGACGGCGCCGCGCTGATCTACGAGACCAGTTACAACGCGGTCATCCGCAACAACGCGATCCGGCGGAACAACTGGGTCGAGGGCCGCAGGGCAGCCGACCGCGGCGACAGCTTCCCGTTCGCCACCGTCTACCTGTCCGAATCCGGCGGCGAACCACGGATCAAAGCCCGCACCGACAAGATCGAGATCTACCGGAACGTACTGGAGGACAACTGGTCCGGGATCACCCTGTGGGAAAACGCCGACCGGTTCTGCAACAGCCCGGCCAACACCTCCTCCGGTGACTGCACACTGCTGGTGCGGAACACCGACCGCTGCGCGAAACCGGCGATCGCCACCGCACCGCTCCACGCCGACTGCCGGTGGAAGACCCAGCGGGTGGACATCCACGGCAACCGCTTCGTGCTCGACAAGTCCGTCGTCAAGTGCACGGTGAAGTGCGACCGCATGGCGGTGCTGGCCAACTACGGCACCTATCCGGACTGGTCGCCGTACCAGGGCGAGGGAGTGGCCGAGGCGATCACCCGCACCCAGCACAACCGCTGGCACGACAACGTCTACCTCGGACCATGGAAGTTCGTCGCCCACGACCCGAGCCGGATACTCGACGTCGGGCAGTGGCAGGGCACGCCGTACCAGCAGGACGCGGGCAGCACCTTCCGCGTACGGGACGGTGGTTGAGATGCGCGCGGATCACACGCCGAAGAGCGTCGGGATCGTCTGGGGCTTGCTGGTCCTCAACACGCTCGGCTCCACCGGGGCGAAGACCATCGTCCCGCTGCCCCGCTCCCTCATCCAGATGGTCACCATGGGCGCGCTGGTCGCCGCGTTCACGCTGGCGCTCGCCGTCAATCTCCGGCTGCGCATCCGGGCGAGCGCCTACCTGCTCCTGCTCACCCTGCTGCTGGTGCCGAGTGTGATCTCCAGTGCGCACCTGGAGTCCGGTTTCGGCGCGCTGTTCCGCTGCACTCGGCTGGCTCTCTTCGTCGGCACGCTGTGGCTGCTCAGCCGCTGGTGGGACGGCGGCCTGACGTTCGTCCGGCACCACATCCGGGCGTACTTCGCGGTGCTCGGGACGGTGGCTGCGGGGCTGGTCGTCTCACCGGGCGCGGCGCTGCCCGACCTGTACGGCGGACGCCTCGTCGGCGCGTTGTGGCCGCTCACCCCGCCGCAGATCGGACAGTACGCCGCGGTGATCATCGGGCTCACCGTACTGCTCGTACTGGGCCGCCGGACCGACAGGGCTAGCGCGGCGGTCATCATCGTGCCGTCCCTCGTGCTGCTCGTGCTGACCCACACCAGGACGGCCACGCTCGGGCTGTTCATCGGCCTCTCGCTGGCGATCGGCTCGCTCATCCTGACCAGCGCCGCCGCCCGCCGGTTCTTCACCTGGGCGGTGCTGTGCGCCGCGGTGGCCGCGGTGGCGTTCAGCTCCGCGCTGCAGGCATGGTTCCTGCGCGGGCAGAGCCAGGAGAACTTCTCCAACCTCACCGGTCGGGCCAAGGTCTGGGACGCCCTGCTGGCAGCGCCCCGGACGACCGCGGAGCAGCTGTTCGGAGTGGGTCTGGGCGACAAGTCGTTCGGCGGGCTGCCGATCGACAACAGCTGGCTGGCCGTTTTCCAGGAACAGGGTCTGACCGGCGTCGCCCTGGTGGCGGCGATCATCGTCGTGCTGGGCGGTGTCGCGTTGCTGCGGCCGCCGTCGCTGCCGAGGGCCTGCGCGATCTTCCTGATCGGCTACTGCGCGATCGCGTCGTACACCGAGGCCGGCCTCGGCGACGCCTCGCCGTATCTGTTGCATCTGGCCGTCGCCGCCTCGCTGTTGGCGGCACCTGCCGCGGCACCCACCGCGGCGCCTGAGCTCTCGACGCCCGAAGTCCCTCGACGACACATCCCGGGCTGGGCCCGCGGATCGGAGGTGAGCTGAGCATGCACGTCCTCGTGGTGCACAACCGCTACAACTCGGCGCAGCCGAGCGGCGAGAACAAGGTCGTCGACCAGGAGGTGGCGCTGCTGCGTGCCGGCGGCCACCGGGTCGAGGTGTTCGAGCGGCGCAGCGACGACATCGCCGACCGGTCCCTGCTCGGCAAGGCCGCGCTGCCGCTGCTCGTGCCATGGAACCCGGCGGTACGCACGGAGCTGGCCGCCCGGCTGCGCACCTCACGCCCTGACGTGGTGCACGTCCACAACGTCTTCCCGCTCCTGTCGCCCGCGGTCATCGCCGCCTGCGCCGACGCCGGCGTGCCCGCCGTCGCCACGCTGCACAACTACACCCAGGTCTGCCCGCCCGGCACGCTGCAGCGCGACGGCAGGCCGTGCACCGAGTGCGTCGGGTCGACGGTGCCGCTGCCCGCCGTCCGGCACGGCTGCTACCGCAACTCCCGGCTTGCGACGGTGCCGCTTGCGGTCAGCCTGTCGGTCAACCGGCGGCGGTGGTGGTCCGGCGTGGAGCGGTTCTTCTGCATCTCCGCGGCGCAGCGCGACGTCCTGGTGCGGGCCGGCATGCCGGCCGAGCGGCTGGCGGTGAAGCACAACTTCGTGCCGGAGCCGGGTGCCTGCCGAGAAGGCGAGGGCGAGCATCTGCTCTATCTCGGCCGGCTCGCGGAGGCCAAGGGCGTGCGGCTGCTCATGGCCGCGTGGGACGAGCTCGCCGCCGACGGCGGTGTGGGCGTGCCGCTCGTGATCGCCGGCACGGGACCGCTGGAGCGAGAGGTGACCGCCTGGGCGGCGGGCCGGGACGACGTACGGTACGTCGGCCTGTACGACACGGCGGAGTGCCAGCGGGCCGTCGCGCGGTCGGTCGCCGTGGTGGCTCCCTCGACCTGGCTGGAGGCGTTCGGCCTGGTGGTCGTGGAGGCGATGGCGGCCGGGGTGCCGACCGTCGCCGCCGGTCACGGCGCCTTCGTCGAACTCGTCGAGGACGGCGTGACCGGGCTGCTGCACCAGCCGGGCGAGCCCGCCTCGCTCGCGTCCTGCATACGCCGGATCACGGCCGGGCCGGCTCGCAACCGGGAGATGGGACAGGCGGCCCGGCGCCGTTACGAGCGGGGTTTCAGCCCGGCCGTCGGCCTTGAGCGCCTGGTGGAGGAGTACCGCACCGCGATCGCGGGTCGGACGGAAGCAACGGGAACGAAGTCAACGGGGACGGAATCAATGGGGGGCAGTAAATGACACGATGCCGACTCTGCGGCTCGGAGGCGATGGCGAGCGTCGTCGACCTCGGTGCGACACCACCGTGCGAGAGCTTTCTCGCCGCGGACCAACTGGACCAGCCGGAGCCGGCGTACCCGCTGCACTTGCAGGTCTGCACCGACTGCTGGCTGGCGCAGATCCCGCCGCTGATCACGCCGGAGGAGACGTTCAAGGAGTACGCGTACTTCTCCTCGTACTCGACCTCCTGGGTGGAGCACGCGCGCACCTTCGTCGCCGATGCCGTGCAGCGGGTGGGTCTCGGGCCCTCGGAAAAAGACGCCTTCGTGGTCGAGGTGGCGAGCAACGACGGCTACCTGCTGAAGCACGTGGTGGACCGGGGGATCCGCTGCCTGGGCATCGAGCCGTCGGTGAACGTCGGCGCAGCGGCGCGGGAGGCGGGCGTGCCCACGCTCACGGAGTTCCTGAGCCCGGAGACCGGCTCGGCCGTCCGTGCCGAGCACGGCCCGGCGGACCTGGTCGTGGCCAACAATGTGTACGCGCACATCCCCGACGTGGTCGGGTTCACGCAGGGGCTGCGCGCCCTGGTCGCCGACGACGGCTGGGTCTCCATCGAGGTGCAGCACCTGCTGACCCTGATCGAGGAGAACCAGTACGACACGATCTACCACGAGCACTTCCAGTACTACACGGTCGCGTCCGCGATCCGAGCGCTTGCGAGCGGCGGACTCGCGCTTGTGGACGTCGAGTTGCTGCCCACGCACGGCGGCTCCATCCGGCTGTGGGCCCGGCCGACCGAGGTGGCGGGGGAGCCGTCCCGGCGAGTGGCCGACGTGCTTGCCCGGGAGAAGGCCGCCGGGCTGCAGGAGCTGTCCGGGTACACCGAGTTCTCGGCGCGGGTGGCCAAGGTACGCCGGGACCTGCTGCGGTTCCTCATCGATGCGGCCGAGCGCGGCGAGACGGTCGTGGGCTACGGCGCCCCGGGCAAGGGCAACACCCTGCTCAACCACTGCGGCATCCGCCCGGACCTGCTCCCGTACACGGTCGACCGCAACCCCTACAAGCACGGCAGGTTCACCCCGGGCACCCGCATCCCGATCCTGCCGCCCGAGCAGATAGCCGCCGACAAACCGGACTACGTCCTCGTCCTCCCGTGGAACCTGCGGGACGAACTGGTCGAGCAGCTGTCCTTCCTCCACGACTGGGGCGGCCGCCTCGTCTTCCCCATCCCGGAACTGAACATTGTCGAGGTCACGTCGTGAAGGAGATCGCAGCATGAAGGTCGTTCTGTTCTGCGGCGGTTATGGGATGCGGATGCGGAGCGGTGCCGCGGACGACGTGCCCAAGCCGATGGCGATGGTCGGCCCGCGACCGCTGATCTGGCACGTCATGCGCTACTACGCGCACTTCGGCCACACGGAGTTCATCCTGTGCCTGGGATACGGGGCGCACCACATCAAGGACTTCTTCCTCAACTACGAGGAGACGACGTCCAACGACTTCGTACTGAGAGGCGGGCGCACCGAGCTGCTGTCCACCGACATCTCGGACTGGACGATCACGTTCGCGCAGACCGGCATCGAGTCACCGATCGGTGAGCGGCTGCGCCGGGTGCGGCACCACCTGGACGGCGACGAGATGTTCCTCGCGAACTACGCCGATGTGCTCACCGACGCCCCGCTGTCGGAGATGATCGAGAAGTTCGCCCTGCGTGATGCAGGTGCGTCGATGATGGTGGTGCCGCCGCAGTCCTCCTTCCACTGCGTGGAGCTGGGCGAGGACGGCCTGGTGGGGGGCATCACCGCGGTGAGCGAACTGCCGCTGTGGGAGAACGGCGGCTACTTCGTGCTCCGCCAGGAGGTCTTCGACCACATACCGGAGAACGGGGACCTGGTCGCCGACGGATGCGCCCAACTGGCCAAGCAGGGCCGACTGGTGGCACATCAGCACCG
Organism: Streptomyces sp. NPDC000151; assembly: GCF_040301705.1. Lineage (NCBI taxonomy): Bacteria > Bacillati > Actinomycetota > Actinomycetes > Kitasatosporales > Streptomycetaceae > Streptomyces > Streptomyces sp. NPDC000151. The sequence continues at coordinate 52,393 of NZ_JBEPFC010000028.1, forward strand.
GGGCTTCTGGAAGCCGACCGACACGGTGAAGGAGCGGGCCGCGCTCGACGCCGCCCACGCCCGGGGCGATCGCCCGTGGGCCGTGTGGGAGCGGGACAGCGCGGGGGTGAGCGCGTGATCCGGCTCGGGGGCGGGCCCCTGGACCGGATCGTCGCGGTGGGCGCGCACTGCGACGACATCGCCATCGGCGCCGGTGGCACGCTTTTGACGCTGTGTCACGCGCGGCCGGGCATCCGTGTCGACGCACTGGTGCTGTCCGGCGGCGGCAGCGAGCGCGAGCAGGAGGAGCGAGCCGCGCTCGCCGCCTTCTGCCCGGGCGCCGACCTGCGGCTGACCGTGCTCAAGCTGCCGGACGGCCGGCTGCCCGTGCACTGGGAAGAGGCCAAGTCCGCGGTCGAGGAACTGCGCGGTCAGACCGACCCGGATCTGATCCTGGCCCCGCGCACCGATGACGCGCACCAGGACCACCGCGGCCTGGCGCAGCTGATACCCACCGCGTTCCGCGACCACTTGGTCCTCGGTTACGAGATCGTCAAGTGGGACGGCGATCTCGGCCGCATGACGGCGTATCAGCCGCTGTCGCCGAAGATCGCCGAACAGAAGGTGCGGCTGCTGCAGGAGCACTACCCCTCGCAGCGGCACCGGCCCTGGTACGACCGGGAGGCCTTCCTCGGCCTTGCCCGGATCCGCGGCATCGAATGCCACGCCCGCTACGCCGAGGCGTTCGCCGTCACCAAACTCACGCTCGATCTCGGCACTTTCACTCTGGGGGAATGAACCTTGCGCGTACTACTGACCGGACACCAGGGCTACTTGGGCACCGTGATGGCACCGGTCCTCGCCGCCGCCGGACACGAGGTCGTCGGCCTCGACGCCGGCCTGTTCGCCGACTGCGTCCTCGGCCCGCCGCCCGCGGACCCCTCGGGGCACCGGGTGGACCTGCGCGACGTCACGGCCGAGCACGTCGCCGGGGTGGACGCCGTGATCCACCTGGCCGCGCTGTCCAACGACCCGCTGGGCTCGCTGGCGCCGGAGCTCACCTACGACATCAACCACCATGCGTCCGTACGCCTTGCCCAGCTGGCCCGCGACGCCGGAGTGCGGCGCTTCCTGTACGCGTCGACCTGCTCGGTCTACGGAGCGTCCGGTGGTGACAGCCTGGTGGCCGAGGACGCCCCGCTGCGCCCCGTGACGCCGTACGCGGAGTCCAAGGTGCGAGTGGAGGACGACCTGCACGCGCTGTCCGACGGCGACTTCAGCCCGGTGTACATGCGCAATGCCACGGCCTTCGGCTACTCGCCCCGGCTGCGCGCCGACATTGTGCTGAACAATCTGGTGGGCCACGCGCTCCTGTCCGGCGAGGTGCTGGTGCTCTCCGACGGCACCCCCTGGCGCCCGCTGGTGCACGCCGTCGACATCGCACGGGCCTTCACGGCCGCGCTGACCGCGCCGCGCGAAGCGGTGCACGACCGGGCGTTCAACATCGGCAGCGAGACCAACAACGTCACGGTCGCCGAGATCGCCGAGCAGGTCGCCGAGGCGGTACCCGGCTCCAAGGTGAAGATCACCGGGGAGAACGGTGCCGATCCGCGCTCCTACCGGGTGGACTTCTCCCGGTTCCGCGCCGCGATCCCCGGCTTCGACTGCGAGTGGACGGTCAAACAGGGCGCGCTCGAACTCGCCGACACCTACCGAAAGTTCGGCTTGACCCGGGAGGACTTCGAGCGCCGCTTCACCCGGCTTGCCGTACTGCGCGCGGCGTCCGAGTCAGGTGCCGTGGACGACACCCTGCGGCGGCGCCCGTGACCACGCCCGCGCCCCCGCCTGCGCTCGGCGAGGAAATGCATGCACTGGTGGAGCGGCTGTACCCGCTCTGCCGGAGCATCACGGGAGACGGGGTGCGCGCCACCCTGGACATCATCGACGAGCACATACCGCTCCAGGTGCACGAGGTGCCGACCGGGACGCAGGTGCTCGACTGGACGGTGCCGCAGGAGTGGAACATCCGCGACGCGTACATCGCCGACGCGGCCGGGAACCGGGTCGTCGACTTCGCCGCGTCCAGCCTGCACGTGCTGGGCTACAGCGTCCCGGTGTCCGCGACCATGCCGCTGGCCGAGCTGCGCCCGCATCTCCACACCCTGCCGGACCACCCGACCTGGGTGCCGTACCGCACCAGCTACTACACGCCGGAATGGGGGTTCTGCCTGGCCCAGGAGACCCTGGACGCGCTGCCGGACGGCGAGTACGAGGTGCGCATCGACTCCACACTCGCGGACGGTCACCTCACCTACGCCGAGCATCTGGTCCCTGGTCAGGTCCCCGACGAGGTGATCGTCTCCTGCCACGTCTGCCACCCGTCGTTGGCCAACGACAACCTGGCAGGCATCGCGGTGGCGACGTTCCTGGCCCGGGCGTTGGCGGAGCAGACGCCGTACTACACCTACCGGTTCCTCTTCGCGCCCGGCACTATCGGGGCGATCACCTGGCTGGCCCGCAACGCGGAGCGGATCGATCGGGTCAAGCACGGCTTGGTGCTGGCCTGTGCAGGCGACCCGGGGCAGCTGACGTACAAACAGAGCAGGCGCGGCGACGCCGAGATCGACCGGGTGCTGCGACACGTGCTGGCCGCCTCCGAACGTCCGCACCGCGTCGCCGAGTTCACTCCGTACGGCTACGACGAGCGGCAGTTCTGCTCGCCCGGGTTCGACCTCGGCGTCGGCTCGCTCAGCCGGACCCCGTACGCCGGTTATCCCGAGTACCACACCTCGGCGGACAACCCGGACTTCGTCTCCCCGGCGGCGATGGCGGACACCCTTGCCGTCTGCCGCGAGGCGTTCGCCGTCCTGGACCGTAACCGGCAGTACGTCAACCTCAGCCCTTACGGCGAACCGCAGTTGGGCCGGCGCGGCCTGTACGACGCGCTCGGCGGCCGCAGCGACACCAAGCAGGCCCAGCTGGCCATGCTCTGGGTGCTCAGTGTCTCCGACGGCGAGCACGGTCTGCTGGACATCGCCGAGCGGTCCGGGCTGCCGTTCGACACCGTCGCCACCGCCGCCGACGCCCTGCACGGCGCCGGGCTGATCAAGGCATGACGCCGATGACCACCGAGGGGGAGAAGACGACGACACCGGCGGCCCCGGCCGGATCCGCCAGGCGGGCCCTCGCCGGCCGGCTGTCCTGGGGGCTGGCCGACCAGGCGGCCTCCAGCATGTCCAACTTCGCGGTGGGCATCTATGTGGCGCGCTCGCTGGGGGTGACCGCGTTCGGCGTGTTCAGCCTGGCCTGGGTGACCTACGGCGTGCTGCTCAACGTCTCCCGCGGCCTTGCCACCGACCCGCTCGTGGTGCGCTTCAGTGGCGTGTCGGACGCGTCCTGGCGCCAGGCGGTGGCCCGGTCGTCGGGTACCGCGCTCGGCATCGGTGCCGTCATCGGCGCGGCGTTTCTGGTGGTCGGGCCGGCCCTCGGCGGCAGTGTGGGGCCCGCGTTCGCCGCCCTCGGTGTCATGCTGCCGGGGCTGCTGCTGCAGGACGCCTGGCGGTACTCGTTCTTCGCCGCCGGCGCCGGGCGGAAGGCGTTCGTCAACGACCTCGTGTGGGGCGTCGCGCTCGTCCCGGCCTTGGTGGTGGCGGCCCGCGTGGGCAGTGTGGCCGCTTTCGTGCTCGCCTGGGGCGCGTCCGCCGCGGTGGCCGCCGCGTACGGCTGCCTCCAGTCCGGCATCCGGCCCCGGCTGACCGGGGCGCACGGGTGGCTGCGTGAGCAGCGCGACCTCGGCTACCGGTACCTGGTCGAGAACGTCAGCCTCAGCGGCGCGAGCCAGCTGCGGGCGTACGGGCTCGGTGCGATCGCCGGGGTCGGCGCGGTGGGTGCGGTGCGGGGCGCCGAGCTCCTGCTCGGCCCGTTCCTCGCCGTGCTGATGGGGCTTTCGCTGGTCACCGTCCCGGAGGCGGCACGGGTACTGCGGCAGACCCCGCACCGCCTCGGTCCCTTCTGCCTCCTGCTGGGCGGCGGGCAGGCCGCCGGCGCGCTGCTGTGGGGCACGGCGCTGCTGCTGATGCCGGACAGGCTCGGCGAGCTGGTGCTCGGCGGCGTCTGGCACTCCGCCGCACAGCTCATCGTGCCGATCACCCTCGGCGTCGCGGGTGCGGGGCTCGGCACCGGCGCGGCGGCCGGGCTGCGAGCGCTCGGCGCG